>DATGTY010000287.1:0-12552 GCA_035301605.1 Chitinophagaceae bacterium
ATAGAATAGAGAAACAGCTTTTAAAGAGAAATTCCGGTTATGCTACCCGTTTTTTATATGATGGCAGCATGCCCGAAGAAGTTTTAAAAAGACTCATTCAGCAATTAAAACTTAAAAAAGCCAATAAAATGCCGGGAGGCCGGTATCATAATCTGAAAGATTTATCCGAGTTGCCTATGCCTCATGATGCTGACTTATTTTATAAGGAGTGGCGGGCTATCCGCCCTGCTGTTGATTCCTCTATTTTTGAAAAAATGGCACAGAAGGATTTTATGATTCATCCGCCTTATCAGGATTATGGAACGATTTTGCGTTTTTTTAATGAAGCAGCCATAGATCGCTCAGTTTCTGAAATATGCCTTACCGTTTATAGAATTGCCAATGATTCGCATATTGCCAGTGCGCTTATCAGTGCTGCAAAAAACGGAAAGAAAGTGACGGTTTTTGTGGAGTTGAAAGCTCGATTTGATGAAGCGAATAACATCAGGTGGGCAAAAAAAATGAAAGCTGCCGGAGTAGAGATAATTTTTAGCATTCCGGGGCTGAAAGTTCATGCAAAAGTTGCTTTAGTAAAACGCAAAGAGAAAAATCGGATAAGATATTATGGAATTCTGGGTACCGGGAATTTTAATGAAGCAACGGCAAAAATATATTCCGACCATATTTTATTTACTACCCGAAGAGACCTGGTTCGGGAATTAGAGTTACTCTTTATTTTTTTGGGGAAGAGAAAAAAGATGAAAACAAATTTTAATCAGGTTCAATTTCATCATTTATTGGTTTCTCAATTTAATCTTCACGAACGTTTTCTACAATTAATAGAAGAAGAAATAAAAGAAGCACAATCCGGAAGACCTGCGGCTATTACGTTGAAAATAAATAATTTAGAAGGGGAATCTTTTATTGATAAACTTTATGAAGCATCGCGGGCAGGGGTGAAAATTAAACTGTTGGTTCGTAGTATTTGTCGATTGGTTCCGGGGATAAAAAATCAGAGTGAAAACATTAGTGTGAGGAGGATTGTCGATAGATATTTAGAACACAACCGGGTATTTATTTTTCATCATAAAGGCGAAGAACTTATCTTTTCGGGTTCTTCAGATTGGATGAACCGCAGTATTAAAAGACGAATAGAAGTATGTTTTCCTGTTTTTGATGAAAAAGTAAAAGAACAGTTGAAAACAATGGTTTCCCTCGACTTAAAAGATAATTCTAAGGCTGTTCTCCTTAATGAAAATCTTCAAAATGTTCCTGTCACCAAAGGAGAACCTCTTATTCAGGCGCAGCACGAAATTTATAAATATTTAAAAAAAGAAACATTGCTATGAAAATACCAATCCTTCTTTCTTTTCTGACTATCTTCATTTTTAATGCCTGTCAATCTCAAAATTTTGACACTCCTCCCGGCTATGATCTCAACCATCCCAAAGTGTACAGAATGCCTGATGAACTCGTAGAGATTTCCGGAATTGCTTTTTATGACAGTATAAATGATACAATCTATGCGGAACAGGATGAAGAAGGAACGATTTATAGCATTGAATTAGGAGGATCTTATATAGGGAAGGCGACTTTTAAAGACCATGGAGATTTTGAAGATATTGGTATCATGGGAGAAGAGGTCATTATGTTGCGTAGCAATGGAAAGATGTATGGCATACCTATAAATGAGATGCGTAAAGGTAAAATCAGTACGGTTACTAAATGGCATCATCTATTACCGGAGGGCGAGTTTGAAGGGTTATATGCTAATAATGAAAGCAGAAAGGTGTATGTGCTTTGTAAAAATTGTAAGGATATTGATAAGGACAATAAAAAGGTCACTGGTTTTATCTTGAAAATGAATAAATTAAATGAGCTGAAACGCGATGGAAAATTTCATCTTAATTCTGAGAAAATAGCTCAACTTGCCGGGAAGGATGAAGTGAATTTCAAGCCATCCGCTTTGGCATTCAATAAATCATCCGGTCTTTGGTATGTTCTTTCGTCCAAGAATAAAATGCTTGTCATCGCCAACAAGAATTGGAAAATCAAAGCGGTTTATCTTTTGGATCCACATCTTTATCATCAACCGGAAGGGCTTATCTTTGATAAAGATCAAAATCTCTATATCTCAAATGAAGGCGCTAAGCATAGATTGGGGACTATTTATAAATTTCCTTTTCAGCCACAAACTGTAAATGAATGAAAAAGACGTTACTGATACTATGGCTTTTTCTGGTGCCGGTTTGGGTTGTGGCCCAAAACCCGGATATCAATCTCTTGAAAAAGCTCAATGTAACGCAACCGGTGCCGGCAGAGCAGCATTTTTGGATGGGGGTAACCAATTCTGTTTATTTTGTTCCTGCAGTTTATGCCGTTTCTAATCTTGCCTATGGTCTGGCATCCCATGATAACAGGGCTATGCGTTATAGCCTGGAGACGACGATGAGTGTCGGATTAAGCATGGCCATAAGCGGTACGCTTAAAGCTATTATCAAAAGACCCCGACCGACAGAAACCTATTCTAATGTCATTAAATCTTATTCCAATACCCGAACTTATTCTTTTCCTTCGGGACATAGTGCAGCTTCCTTTGCTACAGCAACAACCATGTCTTTTCAGGCCAACAGATGGTATGCCTCTGTCCCCATTTTTACCTGGTCTATCGGGGTCGGATATTCCCGAATGCGTTTGGGGAAACATTATCCTTCCGACGTGATAACAGGGGTATTAATCGGTATTGGTAGTGGATTATTAAGTCATTGGATCACCAGTGAAATTGTACATTAAATGAAAAGTAAAAATTATTATACTGTCTTTAAAAATGGAAATTTCCAGATTGGAATAATGCGCGTAGTTATATTTTTTTTCATTCTTGCGCAGGCCTTTGTAGCAAATGCCCAACAAGATATACGAAAAAGGATTCTTTTTTTGGGAAATGCCGGAAAGGTTAATAGCACGCAAAAGGCATTGATTGCTAACGCATCAAAAAAAGTAATCCCCGGAAAAACGCAGGTCGTTTATCTTGGTAACAATATTTATCCGGATGGCTTTGAAGGAGACTCCGGTCAGAAATATAATTCGGGAATAAAGGTATTAGAAACGCAGTATAAACCCATGCGGGAAAAGGGTGCTGCGGTTTATTTTCTTCCGGGAAATAGAGATTGGGACAATAAGGGACCGAATGGGTTAGCCAAAGTAAAGAAAGCGTGGACTTATTTTCAGGCACAGAATGATTCTCTTTTGAAGATGTTACCCTCTAATGGCTGTCCCGGTCCGGTAGTGATTCCTGTTTCCGACAGTTTGACGATGATTGCGCTTGATACCGAATGGTGGCTATATCAGGATCATAAAGAAAATTCCGAAGCCGATTGCAACTGTAATACCCAGAGAGATGTGGTAGATGCCCTTCGGGAATGTCTTTACCAAAATAGAAATAAAACAATTTTATTGACCATGCATCATCCATTTTTAAGCTATGGAACGCATGGCGGACACTACCGCTGGAAGGATAATATTTTTCCTCTGACTAATGTAAATCCATCATTATATCTTCCATTGCCGGTGATAGGCAGCCTCTATCCTTTATTTAATAAAGTATTTCCCGGGATTGAGGATCTACGGCATCCTTTGTATAAATCTATGATTAGAAACATCTCTAAAGTAATTCGGGGTTTTCCCAATTTGGTGCTTATATCTTCTCATGATAATGGACAGCAATTAATCAAAAACAACAAAACACATCAGACTCAAATAGTGACTGGTATTGGAAATGGAGAGAACAGTTATATTAAAAAAGGGAAAAATGCGGTATTTTCTTCTGAGAAACCCGGATATGTTATAGCAGATTGGTTACCGGGGAATAAGGTTCGTTTTACTTTTTATGGGTATAAAGATGGAGTAGTAAATAAGGCTTTCGAATATACAAAAGGATATAAACCTTGGCATAATTGGAAAGATTCTATTTATCCCCCTATACATAAGGACAGTATAGTTGCTGCAATAAATCCTTCCTATAATAAAATAGGAAAATTCGGGCGTTTTTGGTTGGGTGATAATTACAGAAAGGTTTGGGCTACGCCGGTGAAATTACCCGTCTTTCATTTAGATACTTTACATGGCGGGCTGCATGTAGTAAAATTAGGCGGAGGAATGCAAACCACAACTTTACGACTTGCAGATTCTAATGACGTAGAGTATAACATGCGAAGTGTAGATAAATCGGTAGGGAATCTAGTACCGGAACCTTTCCGGGGAACTTTTGTCAGAGCGTTATTGAAAAATGCAACCAGTGCGCAATTTCCCTATGGTGCATTGCTTGTTCCTCCAGTAGAAGATGCAGTAGGCGTCACTCATTTAGATCCTTCCATTGGCGTGGTTGCTCCGGATTCTCTGATGGGAGGATATCAGAAACTTGCTGTTGGGAAAGTTTTTCTATTCGATAAAAGAGAACCTTATGGGAATACCGACAACTATAAAGAAGCTTTTCAGAAATTGCAGAAGGACAACGATAATAGCTATGATGCCATCAATTTTCTAAAAGCCAGAATGGTGGATTTACTATTTGGAGATTGGGATCGGCATGGAGACCAATGGCGATTTTATGACCTAAAAGAAGGATCTCACAAATACTATTCTATTATGCCCAGAGATCGAGACATTGTTCTCAATGTAACGCAGGGCGTTATTCCTTTTCTTGCCAAAAACTTTTTTATCATGCCTCATGCCAGTGGTTTTGGGCCAAAATTGTTGCTGGGGAGTAATTTTTATCTCATGAAATCCTCCTTTTTAAATGCTTATCCTGCCAGTCAGATTAATTACAAAAAATGGATGCATACGGCTCAGAAATTTAAATCACAGGTGACAGATTCGGTGTTGAAAGTTGCTGTATCTACTCTTCCCGAAGGCTTAGATACCTCCTTAACGGAGCAAATATTAACAGATTTGGAGGCGCGAAGAGACCAAATACCCGCGGCAATGGATAAATACTACAAGTTTTCGAATCACATTGTAGATATTCGGGGATCTGACCGGAAAGAATTAGTGAAAATTACCGATGTAAAAGGACGAGATGCGCTGCATATTATGATGCAGAAAATAGATAAACATAGGAATCTCGAAGACACTTTAATGTCAAAAACTTACCCACGCTCCATGACAAAAGAAATCCGTATTTATCTTGGAGAGGATAAAGATCTGGTCTATCTCGACAACAAATCTTCCTCAATAAAGTTAAGAATCATAGGAGGAAAACCCCGCCATCAAAGTCATAAGACTTACCATATTGTGAACAGCAAAAACAAGATAAATATCTATGATTATAAACCCGAGCAATATCTGGGAAAAACAGACAAAATAAAGAAGCATATCTCCAGTTTGCCGGAAAATACGGCTTTTGTTCCTGTTAATCTTTACGATACCTATCTGCCATTAGTGACCGGTGCCATTAATTTAGACGATGGTATTATGCTGGGATTGGGAATACAATACAAAAAACAGGGCGGATTTCGGAAAATACCTTATGCTTCCAAGCAGAAGTTGACTGTTATGCATTCTTTTACAACCAAAGCTTTCGAAATCAAGTACCAGGGGCTATGGATGAACGTTTTTGGACATACGGATATTCTCTTAGATGGGGATGTGAAAGCACCTAAGAATGTTCAGAACTTCTTTTGTGTCGGAAATGAAACCCCCATCGATAAATCAGGAGATTACAAACGATTTTACAGAACGCGTTTTAATGTGTATAATCTTCATGCCGCTCTCAAATGGGACTGGGGAAAACACAGTACTTTGAGTGTCGGTCCTGCTTTGCAATACTATCATTTTAGCCAAAAGGATAATAAGGGGCGGTTTATCAATAAAAAAAGCATGCTTCATAGTTATGACAGTGCTTTTATTGCAAAAGATAAATGGCATTTGGGATTAAAGATAAACTACACTTTAGATCACAGAAACAATGAAATATTGCCTACTTATGGATACTATTTTAATGTGCATTTAAAAGGATTAACGGGAATCAACAGCTATTCTGATGCTTTCGCCCAATTAAACCCTAAATTTGCGGTTTATAAAAACCTGAATGAAACACAATCTGTTGTATTGGCAGATAGGATAGGAGGTTCTTTCACTATAGGAAAACCTGCTTTTTATCAATATTCCTATTTGGGTGGACAGGGAAATTTATTGGGTTTTCAGAAATTTAGATTTGCAGGAATGAAATCTGTTTACAATAACTTGGAAATGAGAATACGGCTTGCCGATTTTGGAAACCGAGTGATGAGAGGAGAAATAGGGCTAACCGCTTTTTATGATGTAGGAAGAGTATGGTCAAAAAACGGAAATTCTAAAAAATGGCATCAGGGCGTTGGCGGTGGTGTTTATCTTGCGCCGGCATCTTTGGCAGTGCTTAGGTTTGATTTGGGATATTCTAAAGAAGGGTGGTATCCTTATTTTGGGTTTGGTATTCGATTTTAATGCAAAAATTCGTATCTGATGAAAGTCGAAATAATTAATTTGTTACAACATTTACCGGAATTAAAACAGATGGAGGTCGATATCGATACCACTTTGTCTATGAAACCTTTTGTCCGGTTTTTGAAGAAAGAATTTGATCGTAAAGATAATGTACAAGCTCCTTTTTACAAATATGCCCTCCATCAGATTCACAAGATTCCTGGTTGGGATAAAGATATTTCCGAAAGAGAGCTCAAAAACTGTAGTAAGTTATTTGATCTCGTCTATTATACTTTTTCTACCCCAATAGATGAAGAGACGAACAATATATGGGCATTGGCCAGCCCTCTGTCGCCTATTGTCTTTTACGGAACTTCCGCTTTTTATGATTTATGGAGCAAAAAACTTGCCTCGCCGCATAATGAAGAGGAATGGACTTCCGGTAAGAATTTTAAGATGTTAACAACCATCTATTCTTTCTTATTAGACAGATTTTACGGCTTTTCGGTAAACCTAAAAGGCGAAGTGGTGCAGTCCTATCATGATGAAATTACTGGAAAAACAAAGTATTATAAGGTTTCTATTAATACGCAATTTATTGATGTTCAGGTCAAGGGAGAGCTTCCTAAGTTAGATTTTTCCTATTTTCGCTTAAATGATAATTATAGTGAAAAAGATTTATTGAATCTGTTGATGAAAAAACTTCCTCTTGAAAAATTTCATTTTGAGGGTTTTTCAGTCGTTCAGATATCCGATATTACTTCGGAACATGTCTTGGAACATATTAAAGATACGATTGTAAACCTGCAACCCGGACAAAATATCATTAGGGATGTTGCACATTCTTTAGAAAATATTCTTGACGATGCCCCCATTGATGTCCGCCTTTTTCCGCTATTGAAGGTAAACGATAAACTCATTCAAGATTCTTCTTTGAGTGAAGAAGAAGATTATATCAACCGACAGTGTTCTGGTGGGAAGTTAAACCAAGAGAATTATATAGAAGCCATTCAGGAATATGCCCTTCATCCAAAGATTATTCATTATCCGGACATAGAAAAAGCAACAGAAGAGTCGGCAATTATTTCGTTTATCAAACAAACAGATATTCAATCAGTAGTCTTGATTCCTATTCATAACCAAAGGAAACTTGTGGGCGTACTTGGTCTATTCTCTTGTGAAAAGAATACTTTAACAACCCAGAAAATTGTTCCTTTAGGTCCTACTATTCCCCTTTTAGAACAGCTTTTAAGTACACTTATTGAAGACTTTAACCTGTCGATTGATACGATTATAAGAGAAAAATTTACGGCTTTACAACCTTCTGTTCAATGGAGATTTAATGAAGTGGCCTGGGAATATCTTCAGAATAAGCAACTGGGGCAGAATACAGAAATGGGGGAAGTCGCTTTTCATGAAATTTATCCGCTTTATGGATCTATTGATGTGAGAAACTCTACCATTCAGCGTAATGAAGTACTTCAGGCAGACATGCATCATCGGTTGACCCTCTTAACCAACGTATTGGCAAAGATGAAGGAAAAATTGGATCTGGGCATTCTCGATGAACTAGTGTTCAAGACAAAAGGATGGATAACGCAAATAAGTACGTATATTTCTCCAAATGAAGAATCCAAGCTAATACAATTTCTGGAAAAAGAAGTAGCTCCTTTTCTGCAATATTTTCAGGGAGAGAATAAAGAGTTCAACACTTTAATTGCAGATTATTTTCAGGCATCAAAGCCGGAAGGGGATAACTTTTCTAATCGCAGAGAATTGGAAAAATCCCTACAGTTGATTAATCTGCATATTGGAAAGACGCTGGATCAAATGAATGAAAGAATACAGGAGATATATCCTTGTTTTTTTGAAAAATTCAGATCGGATGGAGTGGAATATGATATTTATATTGGTCAGTCTATTACGCCAAATAAGAAATTCAATAAGTTATATTTGAAAAACCTTAGGATTTGGCAGTTATCTTCAATGGCAAAGATCGTCAAAGAAACCCACCAATTGCTTCCCGAGTTGCCCAAAAAAATGGAAACGACCCAACTTATCTTGGTGCTTGGCAGACCTATTGACATCAGTTTCCGAAAAGATGAAAATCGCTTTGACGTAGAAGGTGCTTACAATATCCGCTATGAAATGGTCAAGAAAAGGATTGATAAAGTGCATCTGAAAGATTCCAAAGAACGATTAACACAACCCGGGAAAATAGCTGTCGTTTATTTTCAGGAAGCCGACATCAAGGATTACCTGGAGTATCTTCCATATATGAAGGAACATGATATCATAGAGGAAGAAATAGAATATCTGAACCTGGAAGATCTGCAGGGCTTGACTGATCTCAAAGCCCTACGATTATCTGTAAAATTGTAATCATTTAAGTCCTGCTCTTTCAAGCAGTGCTTCTACTTTTGGTTCTCTGCCCCTAAATGCTATATACAAGTCCATGGGATCCTCTGTACCGCCTTTGCGTAAAAGGGTCTGGAATTTTTTTGCTGTTTCCGAATCGAAGATTCCTTTTTCTTTAAACAGAGAAAAAGCATCTGCATCCAACACTTCCGACCATTTGTAGCTGTAATATCCGGCGGAATATCCTCCGGCGAAAATATGAGAAAAGGAAGGACTGATTGCTGTGCCTTCAATCTTGGGATACAATTTGGTAGGCGCCATGGCCGTATCTTCAAAATGTTCAATGGATTCTCCTTTCTTTAATTGTCCGGTATGATAAGCCATGTCCAAGAGCCCCAGAGAAAGTTGTCGGAGTGTTTGATATCCTTCCATGAAATTGGAAGAAGCAATAATCTTGTCAATCTGTTTTTCCGGTAATATTTCGCCTGTTTTATAATGTTTGGCAAAGCTTGTCAGGAAATCTTTTTGATAGCAGTAATTTTCCATAAACTGGGAAGGCAATTCTACAAAATCCCAATATACATTTGGGGCAGCCAGACTTTCATACATGGTGTTTGCATTGATAGCATGTAGGGCATGACCGAATTCATGAAACAAAGTAGTCACTTCCTGAAATGTTAATAGAGAGGGCGTGTCGCCGGAAGGACGAGAGAAATTGCAAACTATTGAAACCTGTGGTCGATAGTTTCCTTTTTCCTCTTTGTGCTGTCCACGGTATTCCGTCATCCAGGCACCGGGGCGTTTCCCTTTTCTGGGATACCAGTCGGTATATAATAAGGCCTGGTGATTTCCATTCTCAAGTACTTCATATACTTCCACTTCTTCCTGATATTTTTGGATGTCTGTCCTTTCTTTGAATTCAAAGCCGTAAAGCTTGTTAGCTGCTTTAAAGGCAGCAGCTAAAACCTGATTAAGTGGAAAATAGGGCTTCAGTTCTTCTTCGGAGTAATCGAATTTTTCTTCCCGAAGTTTCTCTGCATAATAAGCATGGTCATAAGGTTTGATTTCTTTTATACCATCTTTTTCTGCCAATGGTTTCAAATCTACTACATCTTTTACGCCAAAAGATTTTGCCTTAGACAGCAGGTCGTTGAGAAAATGGGTGACCGTTTCTTTGTCTCCGGCCATTCTTTCTTCCAAAATAAAGTCTGCATGCGTATCAAATCCTAATAATTGTGCTCTTTTCTGTCTTAACGCAACTATTTGATGGATATTTTCTTCGTTGTTATATTCGTTATCTTGATGCGCTTTTACGCCGTTTGCCATGTACATTTTCTCCCGCAAATCCCTGTTTTTAATGAATTTCATAAAGGGAAGGTAACTGGGATATTGTAAGGTGAAGGTCCAGCCGGATTCTTCTCTGCTTTTAGCCGTTTCGGCAGCCTGCGTTTTGATGGATTCCGGTAATCCTTCCAGCTGTTCTTCTCTGGTGATGTTTAGGGCAAAAGCATTTGTCTCCTGCAGTACATTTTGAGCAAACTTGACAGAAAGCACAGATAAGCTTTGATCGATTTCTCTCAATTTCGTTTTGTTTTCTTCTGATAACAGGGCGCCGTTTCTAGTGAATCCTTTGTAGGTTTTGTTCAGCAATCTTTTTTGTTCTTGGTTTAACTCGGCATTGTCCATGGTATCATGTACCTGCTTTATTTTTAAAAATAAAGCTTCATTGAGTGAGATGTCGTTGCTAAACTTCGCTAATAGTGGGGAAACGGCTTCTTGTACTTTTTCTAAAAAATCGTTGGTTTCAGCAGAACATAAATTGAATAGCACAGCACTGATCGTGTTCAATTGCTCCCCGGATTTCTCTAATGCTTCTAGGGTGTTTTCGAAGGTAGGGGCTTCCGGATTATTTACAATGTCATCTACTTCTTTTTCTGCTATGCTGATGGCTTCTTTGATCGCTGGTTCAAATTCTTCCTGTTTTATATTTTCAAAAGGGATACTTTCAAAAGGAGTATCAAATTTTTGCAATAATATATTATCCATGATGAGTTATTTCTTTAAAATTCAATTCACAAAGATAAAAAATAAGTAGGATTCTCAGTTGAGAGATGTAGTGAACAACTGTTAGTTTTTTATTAAAAATGACCTTATCTGTATGGTAGGTGAATACAAAGGCGTAAATTAGTCTATTGTTTTGTAGCGAATATTGATATCTTTTACAGGAATGATTTTTGGAACAAAAAATTTGGAAAGACTGTCTATTTGTATAGAGGAAATACAAAACCATCGAAAATAAAATATAAAAAGACAAAATAATAATCAAAACTCTGGAAAAATAAAAGTGATGGAAAACGAAAATGAAAAATTGGATAGAAAAGAATTAATGGAAAAGTATAGCGATTATATTCTTTCTACAGGGGAACGACCTAAAAATGTGTATTTATTTGCTAAAGAAAATAATATCTCAGAAGGCGATTTTTATCAATATTTTTCGGGATTTGATGCCATAGAAAAAGCATACTTGACATATTTTTTTGAGCAATCTCAGAAGTTGGCACTACAAATTGAACATTATGAGGAGCTTTCTCCTAAAGAGAAATTGCTAAATTTTTATTACGTCTTTTTTGAAAATCTTAATATGAACCGCTCGCTGGTGTTGATGATTTTGGATCAAGGCATAAAGTCCAATATCAGAAGATATTGCCATCTCAGAACACCGCATCACGAGTTTGTTCAATCCTTAGATATTCAGCTTTTGGATGTTTTTGAAAAGATGCCGGAAAGTTTGAATAAGTATAAAAACAGACCCATTGAGGAGATTTTATGGATTCATTTTATGTCTATTTTTAAATATTGGAAAGTGGATGATTCTCCAGGATTTGAAAAAACAGATGTATATATAGAAAAGTCTCTGGATACTGGTTTTGAAGTGGTGGACAGCACTTTATTAGATAAAGTGTTTGATTTAGGGAAGTTTTTGTGGAAAAGATAAATGGTGAGCACTATAATTAAAGGAAAATGAAAACATTAGAACATATTCCAACAAAGAAGTTTGAGCGTGCCAGCCGACTGGTACGCACTGGCGCAAAATTGGGAGGAAATTACCTTAAATATTATGGAGAAAAGGTATTTAGTGGAGAAGAAAAAGCGAGAGATTCTTTGAATCGTGATAATGCGGAAGATATCTATGATAGTTTGAAAGAATTGAAAGGTTCTGCTTTGAAGGTAGCACAGATGTTGAGCATGGAAGAAGGCATTATGCCCAAAGAGTTTGTAGAGAAATTTTCCCTTTCTCAATTTTCTGTGCCTCCTTTATCCGGCGCATTGGTTCGAAAAACATTTAGAAGGTATTTTGGTAGGAATCCGGAACAGATTTTTGACTATTTTACACCTGATGCTGTGAATGCTGCTACTATTGGGCAGGTGCATCAAGCTCAAAAAGGAGATAAGAAATTGGCCGTGAAAATCCAATATCCGGGAGTGAAGGATAGTATTTCTTCCGATCTTAAAATAGTGAAGCCGGTGGCGATGAGAATGTTTAATATTCGAAAAGAAGGGTCCGAGAAGTATTTTCAGGAAGTAGAGGATAAATTGTTGGAGGAAACGGATTATCAATTAGAGTTGAGACGAAGTCAGGAATTTTCCAGAGATTGTCGGCATATTTCTAATCTGCGTTTTCCCAAATATTATTCAGAATACTCCAGCGAGAAAATTCTGACGATGGACTGGATGGATGGATTACATTTTTCTGAA
>DATGTY010000288.1:0-2848 GCA_035301605.1 Chitinophagaceae bacterium
ATCCACTGTCAACGGTAGCTTTTGGGGTATTTTTGACTTTGGTACCTTGAAAAGGAAGCGGGGGAAAAAATTAAGCAGCCCTATATACATCACCATATCTACCATTTCTTGACCTAAAATTATGTTAGAAATTCTTAGCAATGATTTAAGGTCTGCTCCCGATTTACCATTGGCATACATAATATAAGCCACCCTAATCCCTCCCTCATCCTCTAATTTATAATAATATTGGCCACAAGTATCATCTGCCACCTGTCCATACCCTTTTTTAAAGCGTTTATTTAAGAAGTCAGTAGATTTGATAACCTCATATATCGGTTTCTCATCCTTCGGATTGTGGAAAAGTATGTATAATTTATTAATCCAATACCATGCCAGTATAGCTAATCTCGACAGAAAATTACATATGGACTTAAATTTTAAATCCATGATATTGCCTAATCGAACCGGCAGTACGTAATAATTCAAATCACCAATATGTACTTTATTTAGGATCTTCGTCACATACTGAAAAGAATTTTTATTGGGTACCCCCAAAGTGGCTGTCATGCCCTCTTTTTGCGCATATTTTTTAAGCTTATTATACATTTCTCTGAACAAAAATATATTACTCCTATGCTCCTTGGAAACAAAGGTGCCCCCGCTGATGCCCATCATTACTGTTTGATCCCCGGCACGATATTGAGATGGGATCAGCGAAGTGTGCCCAATAATATTACCATTATCGGAAACGGCAAAAGCGTGATACGAGTAGCCATAGACATTAGAAGAATAAAATTCTTTTTTGTCTTCTACAGAACTCTGTCTGTTGAAGGTATTATTAAACTCTTTAACAAATTTTCTCCACTGTCCGTCATTTATTTCATACGTTTTACGTACTATTATATTGGTATTCCCCTTCGGCATCATTACAGGATTTATGCGAAATGGTTCATGATTATATCATAAGAAGCTTCGACCGTATATTGGTTATTTAAAAGCTCAAAGGCATTTTCCCCCATGACCTTTGTTCCCTTCTTATCTTCCGAAAGCAGCTTAACAGCATCTAAAAACGAGCCTATATTACCGTGAATAGTTTGAAGACCCGCATCGGCATTCTCCACAATATTACCGATATCTGTTTCTTCATTTACTGCACATAATACGGCCATCTTGGCTTTTAGATAAGCTAACAAACGCGAAGGGAACTGCGGATAGGTATAGCAGCTATCTAACAGTATAAGCCCCACATCACAGATCCCAAGCAGATTTTCAAAGTCCTCCTCTGGCAGATAGCTGTACAGAAAAGCATTGTCTGGTTCATATTTTCGGAACTCTCTTTCCAGCTTTTTAAAATGGGTCCCAGCCCCGCCAATGAGAAAAAAGGCTTTTTTATAGTTATTCAGCCTCTTAATAGTATCCACCAAAAAATCGAGCCCGTGTCCTTTTCCCAAATTACCACTAAAAAGAAAAACAGATGCGTCATTGGGAATGCCATACTTAGCACGAACTTCATTGTCAGGCACAAAGTTTTTATCCGGTACAAAGGCAGAATTTGGACAAACTTCCACTTTCGATGAACCCAGTTGGGGGTTTTTGTCCAACACAAATGACGCCCCGGCAGGTGACATACATCCTATATAATCAGCAATTTCATATATTTTTTTCTCATGATAACGAAAATATTTCCAGGCAATGCCACCTTGGCTTAACACTCCGAGATCCGCAAATCCATAAGGCCAGATATCCTTTAGCAACAAATAGAGTTTACAATTGTATTTGTCTTTTAGTTTTTTTAAAAGGCCTGACGCAGTAATGGGAGGAGTATTAAAGAGAATCAACTCAAATTTCTCATTACCGTAATATCGATCTATTGCTATCCTAAATTGCCGGTTCAGCAGTAATAAAGAGATACTTTTCTCAAGATGTCCTGTTTTGCTAATATTTCCCGTTTTTATTCTCAAAATATGCATCCCATTCTCCTCCTCGTAGTATGTTTGCAAACCTTCTCGCCTCTGGGTAGAACAGGCTATATAAATATTATGCCCTTTGTCTCTAAACTTCTTAGCCAAATCTGAGTAAAGATTATTGCACCCTTTTTGAGGCCAGGAGACCGTAACAAATAAGATGTTCATTTAATTATGTGATCTTTTAATAGATGATCCTAAATCCAACTCGTTGAGCCTTTTTATGCAATTATTTCCTAACCTCCTCATACAGATTTAAATAGTCGTGATAACGTTCTTTTTTATCAAAAAATTTCAACGCCCTTTCCCTACATTTCTTTTGGTAATAGCCGGTCTCTTTTTCTGAAGCTAATTCAACTGACTTACTGAGCTGCTGAATGTCTCCCTGCGCTACTACAAAGCCTGTTTCATCATCTATTGCTTCCGGGCTTCCACCCGTTTGGTATGTTATCACGGGGGTTCCGCACGATAATGCTTCAATATTGGTCGTCGGGAAATTATCGATCCATGTTGGATTTACAAAAACCTCGGACGCACTGTATAAAGCCGCCAGCTGATGGGCGTCTTCAGTACGGCTAATTCCTAAAATATCATCCGGTATTTTTTTCATTTGCCTTTTACTTAATCCGACAAGTACAATTTTGTATTTACTATCTAATATTTTAGATAGTTCAATAAAATCCTGCAGTCCCTTTCTCTGGTCCCATACGCTGGCCACCCCCAACACTATCTTTTTGTCAGTTGAACGAAGCTCTTGGGGCAGGCCGTTGTCATCGGGCGTAAAAACAGCGGTATCAATTCCATTGTGGATCACCTTTACCGGGTAGTCTTTTAGAAAAGACTGCTCCACATAGTTTTTGAGCCAGGCTGATGGGGTAACAATCGTTAAATTTTCCAACCCA
>DATGTY010000289.1:0-3570 GCA_035301605.1 Chitinophagaceae bacterium
TGCAGAAAAAATAAATTCTTATCAGATTACAAACTTTACCTATAAATATCATAGTGGCTATGGAAGTCCCATTATTGATAAAAAAGCTTGTTCTGTAACAAAGGCAGAGGTGGCAGAGAATGGTACAACAGTAAAACTATATGTCGATGGCCTAAGAAGGGGATATATTCATGAAGTTAAAATTAAAGGAATACATTCTGCAGAAGGGCAACAACCGCTCCATGATTTTGCTTATTATACCATGAATAATTTTGCAGATGGATATACTGGAAATGCGACAGGGAATAATCATGAAATGATAGGAATGAAGGGGAATGACGCTAAATCTTGTGCTGCCGATGCTTCTAAAACGATTACTACTTTACCGACAGATTGGGATGGGAAACCCGATAAAGTGATTACCATTAATACCAAACCCGGACTTAAATTTGATAAATCGAAATTTATAGTAAAGGCGGGGAGTCATGTAAAACTCATTTTTAATAACAAAGATGATATGCTACACAACTTGGTGGTTGGAGCACCTGGAGATTTGGATAAGATAGGGAAGGCGGCGCTCAATATGGGTATTGATGGACCGGATCAGGGGTATATCCCGGATATTAGTGAGGTACTTCATGCAACTTGCCTCTTACAACCGGGTCATTCACAAAGTATTTATTTTACAGCCCCGAAAACAGCAGGTAAATACCCATACATGTGTACTTATCCAGGACATTACCGTACGATGAATGGAGTGATGATTGTGACAAAATGATATGTTTTGAAAAAGTTAATTGCCATATTGATTTTGTTGTCTTTGGGGGAAGGAACTCTTTTCGCCCAAGATATGAAATCTGTCATACCGAATGGATTAAAGAATGATAACATTGTTTGGCATCAACAAAGTAAAAACTCAGGGGAATCAATGCCTTGTGGAGGAGGAGATGTTGGTTTAAACGTTTGGGTGGAGAATGGAGATATCTTATTTTATATGGCGCGGAGTGGCACTTTTGACGAAAACAATGCCATGCTTAAATTGGGAAGAATTCGGCTGAAAATCTTTCCAAATCCTTTCGATGATGGGAAATTTATACAAAAGTTGAATTTGGCAGATGGGAGTGTTTACATAAAGGGAGAAGAAAATGGATATTTTGTTCAGGTTCATCTCTGGGTTGATGTATTCCAACCTGTTATTCATTTGAAGATAAATAGTAATAAGGCTGTTCACATTGAGGCAGATTATGAGAATTGGAGATATAAAGATCACGTAGTTAAAGGAAAAGAGAATAGTGAAAATTCTTACAAATTTGCGCCACAGGGGATTGTCAAAGTGTTAAAAGATGAAATTCAGTTTCATGAGAATGGCGTGTTATTTTATCACAGGAATAAAAATAAAACGATTTTTGATGTAACGGTTCATCAACAAGGACTGGATTCGGTCAAATCAAAACTTTTTGATCCGCTGAAAAATCTGACTTTTGGAGGAATAATAGAAGGAGAAAATTTGATGTCTTCAGGGACTTATACAGGGAAATATTTAAATACTCCTTATAAAGGCTGGCGATTAAAGAGTAAACAACCTGCTCGTTCATTTAATATGAGTGTATCCTTGTTTACCCAACAATCTCAGTCGTTAGCTGCGTGGAAAGAAAATCTCTTTAAAAATGCCAGGTTAGACAAGAACAATATTAACAAATCCTGGAAGCGAACGCAGGAATGGTGGAAACAATTTTGGAACAGAAGCTACATCTTTATTCATCCTGAAGGGAAAGAACAGCATGCTGAGGCCTGGCAGGCAGGAAGAAATTATCAGCTTTTTCGTTATATGCTGGGGTGCAATGCTTATGGAAAATATCCCACTAAATTCAATGGAGGCTTCTTTACTTATGATCCGGTATGTGTAGATTCTACTTTCTCTTTTACTCCGGATTTTAGAAGATGGGGTGGGGGTATCTTTACCGCTCAGAATCAAAGACTGGTTTACTATCCGATGCTAAAAAGTGGAGATTTCAATATGATGAAGCCGGCTTTCGATTTTTATCTTCGATTACTGCACAATGCAGAATTGAGGAGCCGGGTATATTGGGGACATGATGGTGCAAGTTTTACAGAACAAATCGAAAATTTTGGATTGCCTAATGCCAGTGAATATGGTTGGGACAGACCGGCTGATTATGACAAAGGAATGCAGTACAATGCCTGGCTGGAATATGAATGGGATACGGCTCTTGAATTTTGTCATATGATTTTAAAAATGAGAAAATATAGTGGAGAAGATATTTCTAAATACATTCCATTGATTGAGAGTTGTCTGACCTTTTTTAATGAACATTACCAGTATCTGGCTCAGAAAAGAGGACGGAAAACATTTGATGGGGACGGGCACTTAGTCCTTTATCCCGGCTCGGCAGCTGAAACTTATAAGATGGCTTATAATGCAACTTCTACCATTGCTGCTTTAAAAACCGTTTTGAAGGAATTATTGGCGTTGCCTGAGCAATATTTGGATAAACAGGATAGAAAAAAATGGACGACGATGCTTCAACGGATCCCCCCCATCAGCTTTAGGATTATAAATGGTCATAAAACCATTGCTCCGGCTGAATTATGGCAAAGAATAAATAACACGGAAACCCCTCAGTTGTACCCTGTTTTCCCATGGCACATCTATGGCATTGGGAGACCCGGGTTACAAACAGCTTTAAATACGTGGGAGTATGACACTACGGCTATAAAACACAGAGGTTACATGGGATGGAAACAGGATAATATTTTTGCTGCCTGTCTTGGATTAACAAAAGATGCTGCTCGTTTGACCTTTAAGAAATTGAAAAACTCCGGACGAAAATTTCCTGCTTTCTGGGGGCCGGGTTTTGACTGGACACCTGATCATAATTGGGGAGGATCCGGAATGATTGGATTACAGGCAATGTTGTTACAAACGAATGGTAGTAAAATTTATCTTTTCCCTGCCTGGCCGAAAGATTTAGATGTACATTTTAAACTGCATGCACCGTTGAGTACAACTGTAGAGGCTACTTTAAAAGACGGAAAAGTGAAGGATTTAAAAGTGATGCCTAAATCAAGGGAAAAGGATATTGTTTTTATTAAATAATTATTGTGAGTACACTTAAAGATGTGGCAAAGGAGGCGTCCGTGTCTATCGCTACGGTATCAAGAGTTATTAATGAGCCTGAAAAAGTAAGTATTAAAACGAGACAAAAAGTTCAATTAGCTATTGAAGAACTTCGATTCCATCCCAATAGGGTTGCACGCCGGCTTAGCAAATTAAAGATGAAGGATAGAAGTGGTAATATTATTGGCTTAGTATTACCGGATATTTCTAACCCTTTTTATGTTGATGTACTAAAGGGAGTTCAAGATTTTTCTATTGAAAACGATTATGCAGTAATTTTTTGTGATTTTGGACAAGATGAAAGTAGAGAGAAACTATATTTAGACATTTTGAAATCTGAATTGATAGATGGTTTAATCGTAGCTCCTATAGATAAAAATGATAGTAAAGTCATTCAGTTAATTCGTTCAGAGTTACCAATAGTATGTATTGATAGAGAATTATCAGGTACC
>DATGTY010000290.1:0-5841 GCA_035301605.1 Chitinophagaceae bacterium
ACATGTCCGAGTATATCCGCACTTCGAGATTTGGCATCGCCAAGCGCAATATTTCCAATCAGGTCAATCAGTTCACCTAAACTGGTCGGATCGAGATTTTGTCGTGCATAAACTTTGGGAAGTACGCCTTTCAGAGAAGCATTTTCTTTTTCAATGGCATCCATCGCTTCATCCACCAATTTACCAATGGTCGGTTGTTTGGC
Organism: Chitinophagaceae bacterium; assembly: GCA_035301605.1. Taxonomy (GTDB): domain Bacteria; phylum Bacteroidota; class Bacteroidia; order Chitinophagales; family Chitinophagaceae; genus FW021-bin31. The sequence continues at coordinate 204 of DATGTY010000290.1, forward strand.
TTTTGAGAGCAAATACGACCAACGGGATTTTTCCGGAACGAAGAATACATTCTCGGCTTTGTACTCGTCTTTGTCCTCCGGGTCGGCTCCTGCATATTCGCCTTCACCGGTTTTAAGTTTATCGTAAAGTTCTTCAAAGGCATCTGAGATATATTTCAAAAAAATAAGTCCGAGTACTACATGTTTGTATTCCGCAGCATCAATATTCTTTCTCAGCTTGTCAGCAGTTTTCCAGAGTTGTTTTTCCAACGGTTCTTCCGTTCCGTTACTGTTATTTTTTGCCATTTATTTTTAGTTATTTTTATCTTTTATTCTGCCTGTGCGATGCTCGCAGACAGGCAAATTTACTTTTTCATGTATGCCGCACAGATCATAAATATACGCACTCCACAATCCTTCCTTTACTCCCAGCTAACTAATAATCAACATCCATTATTTTATCAATATGCGCATTTCGTATAACCTAAATCCATATATAAAATTATGATTGTAAAATGGGGTGGAGAAGATGGACAATAGGTTGCATAGAGTAAAAGTTTCACCAAAGATAGAAAAATATTGAATGGTAAAAAAGAAAATATCTATTGAACGGGTGAGGCATATTTTATATATTTTTATTGATTCCCCCAAAAAATGTCCAATTTCAGTAAAAAAGGGAGAACGATGTAAACATCTTTTGAACTTTTCTGTTATATACATTAACTTTGTTAACCAATTTAAAAATTAAAAAAACAGAAAAATTATGGCTTTTGAAACACCGGATCTTCCATATGCTTATGATGCATTGGAACCCCATATCGACAAGACGACCATGGAAATTCACCATGACAAACATCACACAGGATATACCAAAAAACTGAATGCTGCCATTGAGGGAACAGAACTTGAAGGCAAGTCTATTGAAGATATTCTGGCAAATGTATCCAAACATGCAACAGGAGTAAGAAATAACGGTGGTGGACATTACAACCATTCATTGTTCTGGCCTCAATTTGGTGCTGATGGAGGTGGACAACCCAGTGGAAGCTTAGCAGATGCAATTAACGACTCATTTGGCAGCTTTGAAAAATTTCAGGAAGAATTTGAAACCGCAGCTAAAACACGTTTTGGTAGTGGTTGGGCATGGCTTGGTGTAAAAGGTGATGGCAATCTTTGTGTTTGCTCCTCCCCTAACCAGGATAACCCGCTGATGGATGTTGCAGATTGTCCATGTACTCCAATCTTAGGAATTGATGTATGGGAACACGCATATTACCTGAAATATCAGAACAAACGTCCTGATTATGTAAAAGCTTTTTGGAACATCGTTAAATGGGATGTCATCAGCGATCGCTATGAAAAGGCTAAAGGCTAAACATAAAATCAGTTAAGATTTTTAATTATAAACCGACTATCTTTCAAAGGTAGTCGGTTTTTTAATATTTTTGCACTTTCTAAAAATAGTAGAACCTCTTATGATGACTGCCGCTGAAATCCGCCAAACCTTTTTTGATTTTTTCAAACAGAAAAATCATGTAATCGTTCCATCCGCTCCTATTGTGGTTAAAAATGACCCCACACTTCTCTTCACCAATGCCGGAATGAATCAGTTCAAGGATTACTTCTTAGGTCATAAAGTAGCAAAAGACCCACGGGTAGCAGATACACAAAAATGCCTTCGTGTAAGTGGAAAACACAATGATTTAGAAGAAGTTGGACACGACAGTTATCATCACACCATGTTCGAAATGCTGGGAAATTGGAGTCTTGGAAATCCAGACAATCCAACAGCAGGTTATTTCAAAGAAGAAGCTATTGCCTGGGCATGGGAATTAATGACAGAAGTCTATAAGCTTCCAAAAGAGCAGCTTTACGTAACCGTCTTTGAAGGTGATCAAAAAGACAATCTTCCTCAGGATGAAGAAGCGCTTTCTATTTGGAAAAAACATATTGCAGCAGATCATATTCTATTCGGGAATAAAAAAGATAATTTTTGGGAAATGGGAGCCACCGGTCCATGTGGTCCCTGTAGTGAAATTCACATCGATTGTCGTCCAGAGGCAAACAGAGCACAATCGCCCGGAAAAGACTTGGTGAATGAAGACCATCCTGAAGTGATTGAGATTTGGAACCTCGTGTTTATGGAATTTAACCGGCTTAAAGACAGAAGCCTGACACCCCTGCCGGCTAAATGTGTGGATACCGGTATGGGATTAGAACGTCTGGTAAGGATTTTACAAAATAAAAGTTCCAATTACGACACCGACCTCTTTAGCCCAATCATCGCTCAGTTAGAAACGTTAACCCATATCACCTATTCCGGTACGGATAAAGATACAGACATAGCCATTCGGGTTATAGCCGATCATATTCGAGCCATTTCCTTCAGTATTGCAGATGGACAACTCCCTTCCAATATAGGCGCCGGATATGTTATTCGAAGAATATTACGACGTGCAGTTCGTTATTATTTTTCTTTTCTGCAGATAAAACACCCTTTATTACATCAATTAGTCCCTACTTTAGCCACAGCCTTCAAAAACACATTTCCTGAACTGCAACAGCAAGTTGATTTTGTAGAAAAAGTTATTCGGGAAGAAGAACTGGCTTTTTTACGAACACTGGAAGACGGTATTAAGCGGATTACCGATTATTGTGTGAAGACCGCTACCAAAGAAATAGATGGGAAAACAGCCTTTGAATTATATGATACTTATGGCTTTCCGCTAGATCTATCCCAACTTCTGGCTCAGGAGAAAGGTTTTACCATAGACCAAGAAGGTTTTAAAGCTGAAATGCAGAAACAAAAAAACCGATCCAGAAAAGCAACTTCTATTGATGCAGGAGACTGGATAGAAGTACATACAGGAGAAACGCCCTCTTTTGTTGGTTATGATGACCTGTTGGTGGAAACACAAATATTAAAATATCGCAAGGTAAAAACCGGTAAAAAAGAAAGCTATCAAGTAGTGCTGGCAACTACACCTTTTTACGCAGAAAGTGGCGGACAGGTTGGGGATACAGGTCTATTAAAGACGAAAGAAGAGAATATCCCGGTCTTCAATACCAAGAAAGAAAATGACCTTATCCTACATTATACCCAAAAACTACCAACGCATCCTGAAGACAAAGTGACTGCAGAAGTCAATATGGAGGAAAGGTTGAACACCATGTACAACCATACTGCTACCCACCTACTTCACGCAGCGTTAAAAGAAGTGATTGGTCATCATGTCAACCAAAAAGGCTCTTTAGTCAGCCCGGAAGTTTTGCGCTTTGACGTATCCCATTTCTCTAAAATGACAGATGAAGAATTACATCAGGTAGAGATGATAGTCAATCAAAAAATACGAGAAGACATTGCTGTTAATATCAACGAGATGTCCAAAAAGGAAGCGATAGCATTAGGTGCTACCGCACTATTTGGAGAAAAATATGGAGACCAAGTGCGAGTAGTCACCATTGATCCGAATTTTTCCATAGAACTATGTGGTGGTACCCATGTCAGTAATACCGGCATGATTGGCGTATTTATCATTACCTCAGAAAGTGCAGTTGCTGCGGGAGTTCGAAGAATAGAAGCGCTCACCGGTAGTAAAGCCATGGCTTATATGGCAAATAAAATAGAAGAAAACAAAGCGATATCTGCCTTATTGAAAACTCAAAAACCGGTAAAAGCTATAGAAAAACTACTTCAAGAAAAAAACAGCCTACAAAAAAAGGTAGAACAACTACAGAATAAACAAAGGACAATATTGAGCAAAACCCTTCTTTCTGAAGTGGAAAAAATAAGAGAAGTTTCTTTCGTAGGAAAACAAATAGAAGCAGATTCTGCTGCAGATTTGAAAAAAATCTGTTTCGATATAAAAGGGCAATTAACAGACTATGTAGTGGTATTGACCGCTGCTATTAAAAACAAGGCGATTGTCTCTATTCTTATCGACGAAAAACTGGCAGAAGCCAAAGATTGGAATGCAGGCCAATGGATTAAGCAACAGGTTGCCCCCCTGATTCAAGGTGGCGGTGGCGGTCAAAAAACATTGGCAACAGCCGGTGGAAAAAACACGGATAATCTACAAGAAGTCATCCACCAAATCCGGAAATTGATTTCATAATAACTTCTGTTTTTTTGAAGAGCAGATTGAGATTCAGTTGTATAAGGTTTTAGATATTGGGATATCTATGTGCCTTTTCTATAAATATATTCTAGCCATTATGCGAAACTTCTAAAAATTCAGGTGTAAAAAGTAAATGTAGGATCCGTCACATCTGTCATCCCCTCATGATTATCCTTTACTACTGCCGGAGGCTTCCCCTTCTGTTCCTCCGGAACTGAATATAAGTTATAGTACTATCCTGCCCAAATGCCGAACATAAAGCATTATTACACTATAAAAACTTAAGTCTTGTCCCTTTATGCCCGATGCTGTAATTCATACTAATGACCGGATAAACCAGAACCATAAAATCCGGTCGCAAACTTATTCCCTCTTTATCCTTAATATAAGCATGATTAAAATGAGTGCCTGCAGTAGAAGCCACATGCCCTCCTGCAGAAAACCCCAATATTCCAACCTTATGAGGGTTAATATGCCATTTATCTTTATTTTTTCTAATAAGCTTAATAGCTTGTTGTGCATCTTGTAACGGACCAATAGATTTATTTATCATGGTCTGATCATTCGGCAAACGGTATTTCAGAACAAAAGCGGTTATACCATATTTGGTAAGCAATTGAGCCATAGCTGAACCTTCTCTTTTGATAACCAGTTCGTGATACCCTCCTCCCGGACAAATGATTACTGCTGCTCCATTCGCTTTCCCTTTTACAGGCCTGAAGATAGTGAGAGTAGGACGGGATACTTTAAACACCGCAGAATGACTTTTATTACTATACTCTTCATTCGTAAAAGGTTTTGAATTGGGAATACTTCCTCTATATAAGGGAATAACCTTTTGTGCCTCACAAGGAAAGGCAAGGAGCAATAACAGCAATGATCCACAGACAAATTGAAAAATAACCTTCATTTAAATAATATTTATTTCATAAAAAACATTGGTTGAAGAGGAACAGAAACCGGAGAATTATCTGCATTTACTTCCATCAAATCAGCCATATAATCCCACCAGCGCTGCATAATTGGATGACTACCTAAAGTCTGAGAATCGCCTTCTCCATCCACATCCTGCACCGCAAAAAGTACCTGGGTTTCTTCATCTAAAAATATAGTATAATTGCTCACGCCATTTTCTTTCAAAAGTGCTTTAAGTTCGGGCCATATACTATTATGACGACGTTTATATTCCGCTGCACACCCTTTTTTTAATCTCATTTTAAATGCTACTCTCATATGTTAGTTTATTTTTTCTTCTGAAAGATGTTTTATTAATGATTTTAAGTTCTGATCTTTTATCCCTTGAACCACCAATCGAGCTACCGTCATTGCCCCTTTTTCACGCAAATGTGTGTTATCTTTATGTCCTTCCGGATAGGCATCATATAGTCCGGGAGCAAAGTTCATAAATAATGATTTAGACTTTTCCGATCCCATTCGACTAATAACGTCACCAAATTTGGCATCTAAATCTATGAAAGGCACCTCTAATTCATTAGCTACTTCACGAACTTTTTCGGGATATACACCATGTCCATCATAAT
>DATGTY010000291.1:0-4961 GCA_035301605.1 Chitinophagaceae bacterium
TGTTCCTTCAGAACCTAATACAAAGCTTTGTAAACGTCCTTCTTTGTCTAGTCTAATGACTTGACTTTTATTCTTAGAGTAATTAAGCATCATGTCCCAGGTAAATGCTTTGGTACGAATGGGTTCTAGTGTGAGTTGAACTTCCCAGCCTTTATTATTTATTTTCCCTCCGTTGATAAGTTCTTTCTCATAACCGGTGGAGGTGCTGACATCAACAGCTAAGATTTGGTTGAAACTGTTCATGTTATAGTAGCTAACATCCAGATTAACTCTATTTTCGATGAAACCTGCTGTTAGACCTACTTCTACTGACTTGGTTTCTTCCGGTTTTAAATTAGGATTTAAATCCGTTGTGTTCGCATTTAATTGCGGATTCCCTTTGAAAGGGGTTGAAAAACCATAAGTATTGATTAATTGGTAAGCGCTTGTGGCTTTTCCTACTTCTGACCATCCACCACGTAGTTTAATGAAATTTATCTTATCACTGGTAATGTCAAAAGCTTCACTTAGGATAAAACTACCATTAATAGAAGGATAGAAATAAGATTGATGTGCTTCGGGTAAAGAAGATGACCAGTCATTTCTAGCCGTTAAATTTACATAGGCATAATGTTTAAATCCTATCTGGGCAGATCCAAAAAGGCTGTAAGTCTTTAGTTTGGTATAATAGCCTGATGAAACTAAAGGAACTCTTGAGTTTTCCAGGGTATAAACACCTGCTACAGCTAGTTTAGGAGCCATTTGATTGTTGTTTTCAGTCGTATTGGAACGTATATTTCCTCCTGCCATTACATCCAAGTTGAAATTGGAATTTATTTGATGGGTATAGCTGAATCTACCGGAAGTGTTGTTCTCATTTATAATATATACTTCTTCCTGATAAGAGCCATAAGGCGTTCCTTTTGTGCCAAAGGCAACTTTCATTTTACGCTTATCGGTATATCTATCATTTCCTGTGCGGAAAGAAAAGTTTAATTCGTCTGTAATGTCATAGTTTAAGCCGATACTTCCGATAAGTCTATTCCTTATCTGAGAAGCAGTATTCTCATATGATACCATGTAAGGATTACTATAATAACTATTATTCCAGTTGATAGGATTTCCTGCTTTGTAAAAGTCATATAGCCTATCCATGCTCACCTGACGACCAAACCATGTAAATTGTAGTAAAGGACTGGAAGAGCGATAGTGACTTCCTCCCGGTAGGTTGGGCGCATCTCTTCTGATGTAATTGGCCATTACATCTATTGACAAGTTAGGAAGTATGTTATATCCTGCATTTACAGAAAATGAGTTTTTCTGTTGAGAGGTATTTGGCATTATACCATGTTGCGACATATTATTATAAGAAAACCTGAAATTGTATTTATCTCCGGATCCTGCAACAGACAAACCATTATTAAATTTATAACCGGTTTTGAAGAAATTTCTCACATTATCTGGATGAGGTACAAATGGAACCGGCTCGCCATCCGAATAAAATTGAGGTATAAGCCGTCCATCCATTGGCGGTCCCCAGCTTTCATCTACACCATCATTTATTCCTCCTCCTTTTCCATCCACATATTTGAATTGGCCATTAGAACCTTGTCCGAAAATATTTTGATAATCTGGCAATACCAATGGGGTGGAAATAGTGGTGTTAGAATTAATTGTTACGCCCAATCCGTTTATGTCTTTACCATTTTTCGTTTGAATTAGAACGACGCCGTTAGCAGCTCTGGAGCCATATAAAGCGGCTGCATTCGGTCCTTTTAATACGGAAATAGAAGCGATGTCGGCAGGGTTAAGATCTGCAATTGCATTAGCAAAGTCTCTGGTATCTTCTGTTCCACTTCCCATACTTCCTGATAGCTGCGCATTACTTACCGGAACACCATCAATGACGAATAAAGGTTGGTTGTTTCCTGAAATAGAAGTCTCACCTCTTATGACTATTCTGGAAGATCCCATTCCTCCTTGAGAATTTGTAATACGTACGCCGGCTACTTTACCGGTTAGTGCATTGACCAGATTGGGCTCTTTTGCTTCGCTAATATCTTCGGATTGAAGTTGCTGTACAGAATATCCCAAAGACTTTTTCTCTTTGGAAATATTAAGTGCTGTAACGACTAATTCATCTAAGGTTTGAGTTGATTGTTTGAGTGTAATTATTAGGTTATGGTTTGATTCTGATACGACAGAGTCTTTAGGTTGATAACCCAGTTGGGATATATGAAGAGTCGTCTGTCCATTTAGATTGAGTTGAAAATGACCTTCTTCGTCTGTTATAGCACCGGCATTTGTGCCCCTGGCTATAACGCTTGCTCCGATGAGTGGCGTACCTTCTTGATTTTGCACTGATCCACTAATTTGTATGGATTGTGCTGAACTGACTCCTGCGTATAGCAGAAAGGTAATACAAAGACAAAACTTAAATAGGTTTGACATGTTATTATTGTTTAAAAGTTAGAATGTTTAAGTATATAGAACCCCACGCTCATTTGGAAATGAGGTCGGTTTGTCGTGAAACTTATAGCACCGTTAAAGAAGTAATTGATTTAAGGGCGAATGCCCATGCTATGCATTCGGGAAAGAGGAAGAATTTCATAGTTGCAATAATGAATCCATTGTTGGAATGTTAACCTCTTTCGTTTGTAGAAGATGTACTGTAGTCGTTTCATCTCTTGAGTAAATTATATTTTAATAATTTATTAGCATAATACTAATAAAATGCAAAAGTATATAAAGTCTATTAGAATAGTAGGGTTTTGTGTGCTTTTTTTTAAAACTTTATTGATTTCCATGAAGGAGAGTCTCTTAGGAGATTATTATCTCTTTATAAAGAAAATATTTTTAGCGTGGATACATCGAAATGGAAGTCTCTGAGATTAATTTTATCCGGGAATATCCCGTAAATGCTGCTTCCACTTCCGCTTAAAGCGGCATATATTGCTCCCTGATTATAAAGTGAGGTTTTAATTTCTTTTAAAATAGGATGTTGTTTAAATATATCCGTTTCGAAATCATTTTTGATGTTGTCTTTCCAACTAGTGATTGATTTCTGAATAAGTTGAGATAAGGGAATTTCTTCCTCTTGGGGTTGGATATTTTGATAAGCCTGGGCTGTATTTATAGCAATATTGTTTGGCGTTACAATAAGAAGTTGATAGCCTGTTAAATTGTTTAGCGAGATGCTTTGTAAAACCTCTCCTTTCCCGCCTGCCAATGCCGGTATGTTTTCTATAAAAAAAGAGCAGTCGCTACCCAACTGGGTTGCATAATGGGTTAGCTGTTTGTTGTTGAGTTTTAACCCGGATTTTTTATTTATTGCTTTCAATATAAAAGCTGCGTCAGCTGAACCTCCGCCTAATCCTGCACCCATGGGAATATTTTTATGCAGGTAAATAGCGAAAGGGGGAATTTGTGGATAATCTGTTTTTAATAAATGGTAAGCTTTAAGACATAAATTATCTTCTTTATTTCCTTGAATAGGAAGTCCGGAGGTTTGAAAAGACAATTTATGAGAAGGAATTATTTCCAAAATATCCTTGTATGGAATAGGATAGAAGAAGGTACTGATGTTATGAAATCCGTCAGGACGGCGATGGAGGATTCGCAGTCCTATATTTATTTTAGCATTGGGAAATACAACCATTCGTTTGGGGCTTCAGTAGTTATTTTCTGCTGTTAATTTCATCTCGAATAGCAATGGCTTTGATATAATCTTCTTTTTCCAGTACATTTTGTAGCATCGTGTTTAGTTCCTCGGTGCTGAGTTTGCTTAAATCTTCCTCACCTTGAGTGGAAGAAGATGAAGCGGTTGTTGTTTTTGTTGTTTTTTCTGACTTCCCTTCCATGCTGATACCTGCCTGTTCTAATATAGATTCATAAGTGAAAATAGGACAAGAAAAGCGTACGGCTAAAGCCAGTGCATCTGATGTACGAGAGTCAATTTCTAAAATGCCTTCCTCATTGGAACAGATTAGTTTAGCGTAAAAGATACCTTCATTGAGTTTGTTGATGACAACTTCTTCCAGTTTTATGTGGAAAGTTTCCATGAAATTCTTCATCATGTCGTGTGTGAGTGGACGGCTGGGTTGCATGCGTTCAAGTGCAACGGCAATAGCTTGAGCTTCGAATCCACCAATGACAATAGGTAATCGTCGGAGACCGTTTTTTTCTCCTAGTACTGCAGCGTAAGAGTGCGTCTGAGTGATGCTATGTGATAACGCTACAATTTCTAATTCGATTTTCTTCTCCATAATATTCTTTCTTTCCTGAACCGGAAATGTGAAGTTAGAAAAAAAATAATAGTTTAAAAAGTGAATAGCAAGCTCTTCATAGTCTTTCCTATTCACTTTCTTGAGTTTTATCCTTCCATGGCTTTCTCCAGAGCAGTGTTGTAATCTTCTGCCCATTCAGAGGATTCTCCCCAGATTTCATTATCTATTTGAAGGTCTTTTGAGGTCACTTTCCCTAGTAGTTCAAAAGTCGTTTCTGCTATCAAAGTTTCAAATTGTTCCCTGTTTTGACTATCGATAGAAACGATGACCCGGCTTTGAGATTCTCCGAATAGATAAGCATCCTTTCTAATGTTTTTATTCGTTTTGATTTGGAAGCCGAGGTTGTTGGGAATAGCACTTTCCAAAAGAGTAGTAAACAATCCTCCATCACTCACATCATGAGCAGATTGAAGAATATCCTTTTTATTAAGGTTTTTAATCGTAGCTTGTAGTGCGAATTCTTCTTCTAAATCAAAATGAGGAGCAGGACTGTCTTCTATCTTTAATATTTTACTTAAATAAGTAGAACTTGCAAGATCATCCCGACTCTTTCCAAGTAGGTAAATAAGATCTCCTTCCTGTTTGAAATCTAAAGTCAGTCTTTGAGAAAGGTTGTCAAGCAAACCTACCATGCCGATGACCGGACTTGGGAAGATTGGACCATCAGGAGATTGATTGTAAAAGCTGACATTTCCG
>DATGTY010000292.1:0-3588 GCA_035301605.1 Chitinophagaceae bacterium
CAATAAAATATTCATTGTCACTCCGGCTATCATCACAATGAGCCGCTGCCAGGCGGGTTTGGCACGAAATTCCCAAGATTCAGGTTCTTTTTTTAATTGTTCTTTATCCAAGCTTTCATCTATCATGCCCGATATCTTCACATATCCGCCAAGGGGCAGCCACCCCACTCCATATTCTGTATCCTTCACTTTCTTTTTGAAAAGAGAAAACCAGGGATCAAAAAACAGATAAAACTTTTCAACCCGACATTTAAACATCTTCGCCGTGATAAAATGTCCAAACTCATGAAGCACAACCAAAATAGATAGAGATAATATCAGTTGGGCTGCTTTTATTAAAATTACACTGAGGTCCATATTAGAATCTTACTTTATTATGCTAAAACAAAAATTTTAGCCGATCTTTTTGTTATTGAAATTTTGTGTGCGCGTGTATTGTGGATTATCTTTTTTCTTTAATTAACCTCAGAGCACATTTGCGTGCTTCCCGGTCGCTTTCTACAAAAGCATCTAGCGATGCATCCTCAACAAAGGGAATTTCTTCCATGGTATTTTCTATAATTTCAGTCATCTCCAAAAACCCAATTTTATTTTCCAGGAAAGCATATACCGCTTCTGCATTGGCTGCGTTCATCACGCAGGCGCTATTGCCTCCATCTTCTAATGCTTTTAATGCCAAAGCAAGATTACGGAATGTTTTGATATCAGGTTCCTTAAATTTCAATTTGCGATATTCTTTAAAATCCAGTCTTTTGAAGTTATTGGTTATTCTGTTTGGATACCCCAAAGCATATTGAATGGGTAATTTCATATCCGGAAGCCCCATTTGTGATTTTATCGAACCATCAGAGAACTGCACCATCGAATGAATAATAGACTGTGGATGTACAATGACATCAATTTGTTCAGGATCCAGACCAAACAACCAGCGAGCTTCTATCACTTCGAGTCCTTTATTCATTAAAGTAGCACTATCTATAGTGATTTTAGCCCCCATATCCCAATTGGGATGTTGCAGCGCATGATCTTTCTTTACATTCTTAAGAAAGTTGGGTTTTTTATCTAAAAATGGGCCTCCGGAAGCAGTAAGAATAATTTTTTCAACGGTATCCGGTGCTTCTCCCTGCAGACACTGAAAAATAGCTGAATGCTCAGAATCTACAGGAATAATTTTAGCCCCATGTTCTTTAGCCACATCCATGACCATCGCTCCTGCTACAACAAGCGTTTCTTTATTTGCTAGGGCCACATCAATTCCTTTCTCAAGAGCTGCCAAAGTAGGCTTTAACCCTGCAAAACCCACGATAGCCGACAGGAGAAGATCCACGCTTTCTAAAGAAGCAACTTCACATAAAGCCGCTTCTCCTGCCATAATTTTAATGTCTGTATCTCCAATTGCCGCTGTCAAAACATCAAGCTGTTCTTCCTCACTAACCACTATATATTTTGGTGAAAATTTCTTTGCTTGTTCTACTAACAATTGAACACTCGATTTAGCCGTTAAGAATTCAACACTAAATCTATCCGGGAACTCCTCAATTACTTCCAGAGCCTGTTTTCCTATAGAACCGGTAGCTCCTAAAATACCAATACTTTTTTTTCCCATATTTTTTTTAAATCAATCTTTAATAAATTCAATTAATCGATCTGCAATTATTCTATTATTACTTAAACGCGGAACCTTATTTTGTCCACCTAATTTACCAACGGATTTCATATAATGAATAAATCCATCTTCCCGCATAGATCGAATCTTCAATCGTTGCAAAATTTTACCTTCTAATAAATCCCGATAATAAATATTCCTTTTTTGTAACTCTTCATCTACCGCAGCAGCAAAAGATTCTATATTATCCGGTTCCTTATCAAATTCTATAAACCACTCATGATAGGGTCTTACTCCTTCTTCAGTTTTTATAAAAGGAGCCACTGTAAATTCAACAATACCAGCGCCTCTTTTATCCGCCACTTTAATCAAACTTTTCTCTACCTCATCTGCAATAACATGTTCTCCAAAAGCTGATATAAAATGTTTTGTTCTTCCGGTAACAACTATTTTATAAGGCTCCAAAGAGGTGAATTTAACAGTATCTCCTAAATTATATCCCCACAAACCTGCATTGCTATTGATAATTACAGCATAATTGACATCCTTTTTCACTTCATGTAAAGAGTAACGTGTTGGATTTTCATTAAATATTTCATCAATAGGTACAAACTCAAAGAAAATACCTGAATGCGTATTGAGTAATAATCCATCCTCTTTTCTGGTATTCTGAAAAGCGAAAAAGCCTTCGGAGGCAGGGAAAGTCTCTACCGTATCAATCTCTTTACCCACTGCCTCAAAGAGATTTTTCTTATATGGCTGAAAATTAACCCCTCCATGAACAATGACTGAGAGGTTTGGAAAAAGATCCTTTACCCGTTTGTCTCCCCGTTCTATTAAACGATCAAAATACATTTGCATCCACGGAGGAATGCCACTAATCAAACGCATATCTTGATGAAGCGTTTGATCAACAATTTTATCTAACTTTGTTTCCCAATCTTCAATACAATTTGTTTCAAAATCAGGCAATTGATTTTTTCTTAAATAATAAGGGATATGATGGTTTACAATTCCACTTAACCTTCCCGTAGGAATCCCTCCGGTTCTACTGAGAGTAGGTGAGCCGGAAAGAAAAATCATCTTTCCTCCCGTGAATTGATTATTCCCTGACTCGGCAATATAACAAAGCAATGCATTCCGAGCCGTATTTATATGATTTCCAATAGAAGCCTTCGTTATGGGAATATATTTTATCCCACTGGTCGTTCCTGATGTTTTAGCAAAATAAATGGGTTGCCCGGGCCACAATACATTTTGCTGCCCTTTTTTAACCAAATCAAAATAAGCAGATAATCCTTCATAATCTTGAATCGGAACAGCTTGTTTAAACTCCTCATAATTCTTAACTTCACCCAAATGATGTTCTTTTCCATAAACAGTTTTACTTCCATTTTTAAGTAACTCTTGAAGAATTAAATCTTGATGAAGGAGTGCCTTTTTCGCCTCTTTCTGTGTTTTTTTATATATAAATTGTGCAAGTGGCTTGGCCAATAATGGTTTTACACTCATGAAAATAATTCATTTACCCTCACAAAAAGAGGATTTTTAAATATACTAAAGGAACAAAAGTACTTAATTTGTGTTCGATTTGCAGTAAATTGCATAAAAAATTTGTTAATTGAAAAAGTAAAGTTACTTTTGCGCCAAATATATAGAATTATAGAACCATGTTTGCAATAGTCAATATCGCGGGGCAACAATTCAAGGTTGCCAAAGATCAAGAAATTTTTGTTCATAGATTAGAAGGAGAATCAGGAGACAAAGTAGAGTTTTCTGAAGTACTATTACAGGTTGATGACAATAATAAAGTCGTAACAGGTAAGGATCTAAAATCCACAGTAAAAGCTGAGATTATTACACATGCTTTAGGAGATAAAGTAACCGCATTAAAGAAAAAACGTCGTAAAGGTTATCGTAGAAAATTTGGATTTCGTCAACATTTTACAAAAATTCGTATTAGCGAAATCGCTTAATTTTTA
>DATGTY010000293.1:0-2636 GCA_035301605.1 Chitinophagaceae bacterium
GAATTGAGCGGGCCGGACATGGGAAATAACTATATGAGATTACTGTATAATCCGGCTAAACCATTGTTCAATCGTGCTATCCAAGCCGGTTATCCTCCGGGTTCCACCTTTAAACCCACAGATGCGGTAGTTGCTTTAGGAGAGCATGTTATAACACCTGATTATGGAATTGCCTGCTCCGGTGCCTATTATGGATGTGGGGGGGCATTGAATTGTGCGGAACATTGGGCAGGACATTCAGGAAATTTACAAGATGCAATTGCTTGGTCTTGTAATTCTTATTTCTTTGATGTTTTTAGAAAGATAGTTAATCACAAAGGAAATTCTGCAGAAGGACTGGCTACCTGGGTGCATTATATGCATGCCTTTGGGCTTGGAACAGAATTAGGGATAGATCTCCCTTCTGAGTCTAATGGGAATATTCCTGATACTGCTTTTTATAATAGAATATATGGGAAAGGTCGTTGGGGCTCTTGTAATATTGTTTCGGATGGTATTGGTCAGGGGGAAGTATTAGAAACTCCTTTGCAAATGGCTAATGCCGTATCGATTATTGCTAATAAGGGGTTTTATTATAAGCCTCATTTGGTGACCAGTATTGACGGGAATAGTGATATCCTAAATCCTTTTCATAAAAAGCATGAGTTGGATATTCCTGATAGTCTTTTTAAACCTGTGATTCAGGGAATGAGAGAAGTAGTAACTAAAGGAACCGGCAGATATGTACAGATTCCCGATGTTGCAATGTGTGGAAAAACAGGAACTGCGGAAAACTCTCATGGAAAAGATCACTCTATTTTTGTAGCATTTGCACCGAAGGATAATCCCAAAATTGCGGTAGCCGTTGTTGTTGAGAATGCGGGTTTTGGTTCTACTTATGCTGCTCCCATTGCCAGCCTGATGGTAGAAAAATACTTAACCGATTCTATTGCCACCGGCACTAGAACTGCGCTTATGGAAAGGATGATGAATACTGAAATTCTTCCTGATGAAGTATTGAAATATAGAGAAGAGCATAAGAAAAAACGGAAGGCGGCAGCACAAAAAGGGATAGCTTATAGGAATTAGCTTCGCTAGTTTTAGTTGAGAATTAGAATCTATTTATGTCATTTTAATAATGAACGCGACAAAGAAAAATACACCACTGACCAGAGGAATTAATTGGAGCCCGATACTTTTGTACCTCCTTTTGGTTCTGGTTGGACTTTCGTCTGTATATGCTGTTGGGCATCAGATGAATGAAAGTTTTTGGTCCGTCTTGTCTAATGGGAACGGTCGCTTTGTAAGACAGCTCACTTGGTTTGGAATTTCTGTAGCTGTTGGAATTTTTATACTTCTGATAGACAGCAAGTTTTTTGCGGCCACAGCCAATCTCTTGTATGTAGGAGGGGTACTCCTGTTATTAATCGTCATTTTTATAGGAAGTGATGTAAATGGATCTCAGTCGTGGCTGGTAATAGGAAGCATTCATTTTCAACCGGCAGAATTTACAAAAATAACAACCCTTTTGGCATTAAGTCGCTATCTCTCAGATATGGAGGTGGATTTTTCAAAGCTGAGATCTCGATTAATTGCCTCTGGAATCATCTTGTTACCGGTGGTTCTTATTTTGCTTCAAAATGAAACCGGTGTTGCATTGGTGTATTTTAGTTTCTTCTTGGTATTATTTAGGGAAGGATTACCCAGTTATTTATTGGTTATTGCCGGCGGGTTAATAGCTTTAGTTTTATCGACCTTACTCATAGAAAAAGTTACTTTACTTATTATAATGACATTGATAGCAGGAGCTGTTCTTTATTTCATGTTTAAGCAGGTTCGAAAGAAAAGAGTCTTTTTGTTCTCCGTAATAGCTATTTGGATGTTTTGCGCCACTTTTGTGATGGTCATTGTACCATATACGTTTAATCAGGTTTTAAAACCCTACCAAGTGAGTCGTATTTATGTTATGGTAGGTAGAAGTGGAGATGATATAAGTAACTATAATGTGAGGCAGTCAAAGATTGCTATAGGTTCTGGAGGTCTTTTGGGCAAAGGTTTTATGAAAGGAACGCAAACGCGTTTTGATTTTGTACCCGAACAGAGTACGGATTTTATTTTTTGTACTATTGGGGAAAGTTTTGGCTTTGTAGGAAGTGCGTTATTATTGTTTATTTATGGGTTATTAATCTTCATGGTAATTAAGATTGCCGAGCGTCAACGATCTATTTTTGGTCGAGTCTATGGTTATGGCGTGGCTTGCATCTTCCTCTTCCATGTGGTGGTGAATGTTGGTATGACAATAGGCCTGATGCCTGTTATTGGGATTCCACTCCCTTTTATCAGTTATGGAGGATCTTCCCTGCTCTCTTTCACTGTATTATTGTTTATTTTATTAAAACTGGATACGGATCGACAAGCATTAGTACGATGATTAATACCAATTCAACTTTTATTTGACTATTAAATATTGGTATAACTATTGTGAACTTCGCGTATTGTGAACTTCGCGCTTAGTAAAAAAAAGAATAGATTAAAGAAGTAAACACAATTATCAAGAATGGATCAAAAGAAGAAAATAAAACCAAAGTGATTTAGCCAGTATCATTAGTTTAAATATAGATATTCTTCTTACAGCTAATTTTCTAATAAAAATAAGA
>DATGTY010000294.1:0-5753 GCA_035301605.1 Chitinophagaceae bacterium
CCTTTTATATAGACTTCATCTCCGATTTGTACGTCTTTAATACTTTTGGAATTTTTGATTACACAATGATGTCCTATTTTTCCATAATATCCGGGGGCTGTATCAAATTCCTGTTCTGTTAATTGCAGTAGCTTTGTCATGAGCTTTTCATCTCCTCTGTATTTACTCCATAAAAAAGCATCTCCTGGAAGCATTCCTTCGAAGGGCAAAACCTGCCGACCACCATTTTCATTACATAGCTCAATCCAAATTCTCTTATCCTCCTCTTCATCTGATTTTAAAATTCCTTGTCCGAATTTAGCGTGAGGGGATGTTGATAATTCATTGATATTCATTAATATAGATTCGTCTCCTATGATGTGATGTCCTATAAAATTAACATGATCTACCACCACATTGTCTCCAAAATCACAAGAAACAATCGTGCTGTCATAAAGTCCAACGGACATTCGAACGCTCTTGAATTCAAGGTAAAAGGGTTCTAATTTTGCTATTCTTACCAAGCCATAAAAAGAACAACGTTTGACTAAATCTGGGTTGAAGGCATCAGTGACCCACAGTTTATTCCAGTCTTCAGAAGTATTGTCATTTTGTACCAGGGTTTCTATTTCTCCGGCAGTGAGGTGTCGATATTCCTTCTTTTCCCCAAAAAGCTTTTTATTTTGACGATTTCTAATGTAATATTCATCTTTTCCCTCCGGGAGATGCTTTTCAGCGATGAAATCATATCCTAATCGGTTGATGGGTTTTCTGAGTATATTGTTCATGTAATTTGAATTTATGGATACCTACAAAATAAAATAGATTATTTGAAAATATCTAATGATTGTCATTGAAATTTGAATTTCGACCATCTTATTTTCCTTTGGTTGTTTTTCTGGATACAGAAAAAATAAGCTTGAGAGTTAGTGATAATAAATAATTTCATATCTCATCAATTCTGACTTTATTAATGAGGGTATTGAACAGAAAGAAGCTTTTATGGTTTAATCTATAGAATAGATTAGTTTTGAAAAACAACAACAAAAGGGTTGTTGAAAACGGATTAGTTTTTGTAACTTGACATGAATTAAGTGATGAATAGTTTTTTATTTTCAAAATATAAGCCGGATAAAGAAGATAAGTCTCCATTTGAACGCATGTTAGATCTGTTCCTGAAGATGTTGGAATATACCAGTGGTGAGGTAGATGAGGCATTAGAGTGGCTACAGCAATTGGTGGATAATTATAATTTAGGTGGAGCGGATTATGATGTAGATGACTTTGTAGAAGATTTAAAGAAGGAAGGTTATTTAAACGAGAATATGGCAACTGGGAAGTTCAAAATAACACCTAAAACCGAACAAACAATACGAAAGCATGCCCTAGATGAAATCTTTGGGAAATTAAAAAAATCGGCTATCGGCAATCATTCCAGTTTTGTACCGGGGAAGGGGGATGAACCCAATGCTGACACGCGTCCCTATCGTTTTGGGGATAGTCTGGAGCAGATTGATTTTACAAACTCTATAAAAAATGCACAGATTAACCATGGCATTGAAAGTTTTCAAATGGGACAGGATGATCTGGAGATTAGAGAAACAGATTATAAAGCACAGACTTCCACCGTTTTAATGATTGATATTTCTCATTCTATGATATTATACGGGGAAGATCGGATTACACCGGCAAAGAAGACAGCAATGGCGCTGAGTGAATTGATATTAACAAAATATCCAAAAGATACACTGGATATTATTGTATTTGGCAATGATGCCTGGGAAATTAAAGTAAAGGATATCCCTTATTTAAAAGTAGGGCCCTATCATACCAATACAGTAGCAGGACTAGAGCTGGCCATGAATATTCTGAGACGAAGGAAAAATCCCAATAAGCAGATTTTTATGATAACAGACGGGAAACCGACCTGCTTAAAAATTGGAAAGCGGTACTATAAAAATGCGTTTGGCCTTGATTCCAAAATATTAAATAGAACTTTAAACCTGGCTGCGCAATGTCGCAAGCTTAAAATTCCGATTACTACTTTTATGGTCACTGCAGATCCCTGGTTACAGAAGTTTGTGAAAGAGTTTACGGAGACCAACAACGGCAAAGCATTCTTCTCCTCTTTGGATAACTTGGGAGAGTTTGTATTTTATGATTTTGAACGAAATAAACGAAAATATATGAGATAGGGCTTTAATGTTGAATGATGAATGAGTAATGTTGAATTATTAATGCGATGCCCTGAGCGGAGTCAAAGGGATGAGCAATTAAAAATAGAAGAATCAAAATGAATAAAGATACTTTACCTAAGACTTTAGGTGAATTAAAAAAATCGAAGTATCAACCTCAGACGGTGAAAGATGAGGTGAGAAAAAACCTGGTAGAAAGGTTAGAAAGTAACGAACCCAGCTTTAAAAATATCATTGGCTATGATAATTCGGTCATTCCGGATGTAGAACGAGCGATTTTATCTAAACATAATATCCTTTTTTTAGGACTGCGGGGACAGGCTAAAACGCGTATGGCTCGTCAGATAACAGATTTATTGGATGACTATATACCGGTGATAGAAGGTTCTGAAATTAATGATGATCCTTTTCATCCGATTTCTATACATGCAAGGAATATGATTGCTGAAAAAGGAGATGATACACCCATAACCTGGCTTAGCAAAGCGGATCGATATGGCGAAAAACTAGCTACCCCGGATGTTACTGTGGCAGATTTAATTGGAGATATCGACCCCATTAAAGCGGCTAATTTACATTTGAATTTTGCCGATGAACGCGTGTTACATTATGGAATTATTCCGCGTTCTAATCGAGGGATTTTTGTGATTAACGAATTACCGGATTTGCAGGCTAGAATTCAGGTTTCCTTGTTTAATATATTGCAGGAAGGCGATATTCAGATTCGTGGTTTCAAATTGAGAATGCCTCTGGATATCTTGTTTGTCTTCACTGCAAATCCTGAAGATTATACCAATAGGGGGTCTATTGTTACTCCTTTAAAAGACCGTATAGAGAGTCAGATTATTACGCATTATCCGAAATCTCTGGAGACGGCGATGGAGATTACCAAACAAGAAGCCCGGTTCGAAAAGGAATCCGAAGATAAGATTTATTTTCCTGATTTATTGAAGCAGTTGATTGAACAAATTGCTTTTGAAGCCAGAACCAGTGAGTATGTAGATGGGAAAAGTGGAGTATCTGCACGTATGTCTATCACCGCTTATGAAAATGCTTTAAGTACTGCAGAACGAAGACTGATTATTAATAAGGAAAAGCAAACGCAGGTTTGGATATCAGATTTACTGGGTATTATCCCCTCCATTACCGGAAAGATAGAATTGGTCTATGAAGGAGAGCAGGAAGGTCCTGAACAGGTGGCCATTAACTTACTGGAACGAGCTATTCGGTCTCAATTTCTAAAATATTTCCCTAATCCGGAAGCTTTTAAAAAACGTCGAAAAAATCAACAGCAGATACAGGAAAATCCTTATAGAAACGTTGTTCAATGGTTTGAACAGGGAAATAAACTGCAATTGGATAGAGATGTGCGTGATAAAGAAAAGCAGAAGGAGTTGGGGCTGGTAGATGGATTACCAAAATTGGTTAAAAAGTATATTGATAAAGTGAATAATCAGCAGGAAACAGCCTTATGGGAAGAGTTTATTTTGCACGGACTAGCGGCTTTTTCTCTAATCAGTAAGAAAATCTTGGACACAGAGACCGAATTTGGCGATTTGCTGGATACCATTATGAATTTGGGGCTGGATATGGACGATGATGACAATGAAATCTTTTAACAAAAAATCAATTCTATCTTTCATTTAAATATAAATCTATGAAATCATCATTTTATTTATTAGGATTAGCTGCATTCTTTTTTGTAGCTTGTAATTCTTCGCATCATATGGCGAAGTCTGATAGCTCTTACAGTCAAGAGCTCAAAGGCGTTTCTTACACGATAGGAGAGCCTTCTGAAAATAAAAACATGACCCATGAAGAAACAGAATTTTACGAACCGGTACCTCCTGTAGTTACTCCTGGAGCTGTCAATTCTGCACCTCCTTCCGATGCCACAGTGTTGTTTGACGGAAAGGATATGAAGCAATGGGTGAGTACGAATGATACGATGCAAACAGCTGAATGGACTGTTCAGGATGGCTATTTTACTGTAAAGCCGGGCGCCGGGAATATTCAGACAAAACAAAAATTTAGAGATTATCAATTGCATTTAGAGTTTAGAGAACCTTCGGAACCGGATAAAAAAGGTCAAAACCATGGAAATAGTGGTCTTTTTCTTGCTTCTATAGGAAAAAATGATGCCGGCTATGAATTGCAAATATTAAACTCTTATCATAGTAAAACCTACACCAATGGTCAGGCAGGAAGCCTGTATAAACAATATACTCCTTTGGTGAATGCTTGTAAACCTGCAGGAGAGTGGCAGACGTATGACGTAGTATGGATGGCGCCCCGGTTTAATGAAGATGGATCTTTGAAACGTCCAGCTTCCGTGACTGCTTTCCAAAATGGGGTATTAATTCAAAACCATACTGTATTGAAAGGAGTGACGCTTTATATTGGTCATCCGTATTACATTAAGCATGGAGCTGCTCCTATAAAATTACAGGATCATCACCATAAGGTAAGTTATAGAAATATATGGATACGTCCCTTAAATGGACGAAAATAGTTGTAGGAAAGTACCAAATATTGGTTATTTTAAATAGTTATAAAACAGTTGTAATATAATACCATATTGGAGAGGATGCTTTTGCTCCCTCCTCATTGGTATTGGGATATAATGGATATTTTAGGATATGTAGCCGCTATTTTTATAGGGATTGTATTGGGCTTAATTGGTAGTGGCGGAAGCATACTTACCATTCCGGTATTGGTTTATCTGTTTCAAATAGATGTTGTTTTAGCTACTTCCTATGCTTTGTTTATTGTTGGGATAACCAGTGTGGTCGGAGCGTATTCTTATTTTAAAAAAGAATTAGTAGATTTTAAACTGGTACTTTTTTTTGGTATGCCTTCTATTGCGGCAGTTTTTCTCTCACGGCGTTTTATTCTTCCTGCTATTCCTCAGCATATTCTTCAGATTGAAGATTTCTTTATTGTGAAGAATAATTTTATATTATTAATTTTTGCTGTACTTATGCTTTTTTCTGCATTGAGTATGGTAAGAAGAAATAATATAGACTTGCAGAAAACCGGTGCTGCTACTAATTCGGGTTACCTTTTATTTGTATTGGAAGGACTTGCGATTGGAACGATCACAGGAGTTTTGGGTGCCGGAGGAGGTTTTCTAATTATTCCTGTGCTGGTGCATGTATTGAAACTTCCTATGAAAAAGGCGGTAGGTACTGCTTTGGTTATTGTTAGTATCAACACACTTTTTGGATTTTTATTCTCTCTGCCAATAAAAAATTTAGACCTAAGTTTAATGTTAAGTATAAGTGGGATTGCTATTGTAGGTATTTTAATAGGAAGTCGCTTATCTAACCGGATAGAGGGAGAAAAACTTAAGCCAATCTTTGGTTGGTTTGTATTGATCATGGGGATTTATATACTGGTAAAAGAAATTTTTTTGAAGTGATTGGAGACCGCGTTTAAAATGACAAAAGAGAGATTAAAAAATAATTTTGTTCCTGTGCTGAAGGGAGAATTGGATGCGGGCTTTTCCGATAGAGAAAGTCAACTAATCATGGCGCCGATACCGGTAGATGCACAAGCGGATGCGAGACAGCTCATTGC
>DATGTY010000295.1:0-3559 GCA_035301605.1 Chitinophagaceae bacterium
CGCCAACGGAATAATATGTGCGTTTAAAAATGACATTGTTTCCTATTTCTGCCTTGAAAGTAAGACCATTTGGATGATAAGGGAGGGAAGCTTCTTTATGGAAAATAATATCTTCTTTGGGATTAAAAGGAACGGTAGTTACTCCGCCAAGGGAAAGCTTTTTTTCTTGAACAATTCTGGCCAGTTTATGATGAAGGGTTTCTACTTCAAAGACTTCAGGTTTTTCACCCAATAACCCCATTTGTACTGCTTTATCGGTTCCGTGACCTATTCCTGTTTTGGCAAGTGAGCCATATAGCAATATCTGTATTCTTTGAATGGTGGTATTGGGAAAATTTTCTTTGAGGGCATCAAGAAAATAAAGCCCGGCTTTCCAGGGTCCTAAGGTATGTGAACTGGAAGGCCCTACACCGATTTTTAGCACATCAAAGATGGAAATGGATTCCTGGGGCGTCATAAGAATGAATTTTTACTCAAAGTTAGGATATTTGTAATTCTTAATAGTAGAGATGGGTAAGGATAATGCTTCATATTTTGGTATTTCCTGTTTTTTGATAAAAAAATCTTATATTTATCGCTTCAAAGTGTATGAATTATATAGTTTTACATGTTCAACTTGTGGAAAATTAAGATGTAAATTTTTATAAGTATGAAAAAATCTTTGGCAGATCTTTTGACCATATATTTGTATGAGAAGCGGTATTTAAGCCTGCCTAAGCTGGGACGGTTTGTCGTTTCTGATGAAGAAGATTTGTCAAAACCTGAAAGTATTGAGTTTACTCGAATACCCAAAGGGCTTATTCAATTTAACTATAATTCAGAGGAAGATACAGATACGGAATTAATAAGATACATTACGGATCATACTCGTAAGATGCAATCACTGGCGTTAGCAGATTTATTTACTTTTACTGATCAGGCACGTCAAATGCTTAATCTCCTGCAACCGGTATCTTTTCCCGGAATTGGTACTGTCGGCAAAGAGAGTGATAATGAAATTAGTTTTGAACCGGGGATTTATCGGCCAGAATTGCTTTCTGATACAGCTGATTATACGCAACAAACTAATTTTAGTAGTATGTCTTCGACTTCTACTCAAACGAGCAGCTCAAGTTCGTCCGGGTCAGTAGCCAATAGACCAAATCGATCGGCCGGAGGGATGCTTGTAATATTTATTTGTATTATTATTGCCGGGGTGTTGGTATATTTTATCTTTTCTAATAAAGGAGAGGATACAAATGATCGAATGAGTACACAGGTTGAGAATTCTGGGGATAGTACAGTTCAGTCGAATCAGTTGAAAAAAGGACAGAAGCTAAAGCAAAACAAAAAACAGGCAAGATGGACCACCGTTCCACCCAAGGAAAAAGGAGAAATTCATTATCAGGTCGTGTTTGAACATGGTGTGGATTCCAGTCGGGCATTTAGGAAATATCGACAACTAACAGGGTGGGGGCATCTTGTTGTGGTGACTACCCAAGATTCTATACATTATGATGTGGCTATTCCGACCTCCTCTTTGGTATCTGATACCACAAAAATGAAGGATTCTATTCGGATTCTCTATGGGAGACCGACTACAATTCGTTATAAAACAGGAGATTAAGATTTTATTGAGATATTATTTGTAGGTTTTGTAAAATATTCCGACCTTTGCCATCCGTTTTAACAATTGCGTAAACTAAGAGATAAAATATAAAATCATGGCAAGAGTGTGTCAGGTTACCGGAAAACGACCCATGACTGGGAATAATGTTTCCTTTTCTAACATGAAAAACAAACGTCGTTTTCACCCAAATATACAAAAGAAACGCTATTATTTAGCAGAGGAAGACAGATGGATTACCTTGAAGGTTTCTGCCAGTGCTATTCGTACTATAAACAAAAAAGGTTTATATACGGTAGTAAAAGAATTACGTGCTAAAGGTGAAAAAATTTAAATATATTTAAGCTATGGCTAAAGGAAAGGGTAACAGAGTGCAGGTAATTTTGGAATGCACCGAACATAAAAATTCCGGTAAACCGGGTACTTCTCGCTATATTACGACGAAGAATAAGAAGAATACGCCGGGACGTATAGAATTGAAGAAATATAATCCTATACTTAAACGCAAGACTGTACATAAAGAGATTAAATAAAGTTATTTAACTTTTATAAATTATATATCATGGCTAAAAAAGCAAAAACTGCGATTAAAGGAGATAAGGCTGTTGATGTGGATGCAAAAAACTTTACGAAAGTGATTCGTACGGTAAAATCCCAGAAAACCGGCTCTTATGCCTTTAAAGAAAATATTATACATAAAGACAAAGTGAAAGAATATCTTAGCGGTAAATAAGAAATATTCTTTTATTATCTTATCTTTGAAAGCTGTCTCGCTTGGCGAGGTGGCTTTTTTGTGTTTTATGTCATGAGCAATAAAGCGTAAAGCTGAACGTTAAGCGCTAAAAGATATAATCTTAATACCAATCAAAACCTAATCAACATAATATCATGGGGATATTTAAAAAGATATTTTCAAAACCGGAGAAAGAAAATCTGGATAAAGGCCTAGAGAAGACCAATGAGAATTTTCTGCAGAAGGTTGGACGAGCTGTAGTAGGGAAGTCTAAAGTGGATGAAGAGGTTTTAGATGATTTGGAAGAGGCTTTGGTTTCTGCTGATGTCGGCGTCAAGACAACAGTGGAAATTATTGAGCGTATTGAAAAGAGAGTAGATCGGGATAAGTATATGAATACTTCAGAGTTGCAGCGTATCCTTCGTGAAGAAATTGCTGATATGTTGGTGACACCGGAACGAGAGGGCTCGGCTGGAGGTTTTGATTTCTCGGAAGGGAAGAAGCCTTATGTAATTATGGTTGTTGGGGTGAATGGCGTTGGAAAAACTACGACAATTGGTAAGTTGGCATATCAATTTAAGAAAGCCGGGAAGTCTGTTGTTTTAGGCGCTGCTGATACTTTCAGAGCAGCTGCTGTAGATCAGTTGACTATATGGAGTGAGAAAATTGGTGTTCCTATCGTGAAACATGCTATGGGTACGGATCCTAGTGCTGTAGCTTTTGATACGGTTAAAAGTGGACTGGCAAAAGATGCAGATGTTGTCTTGATAGATACGGCAGGTCGTTTGCATAATAAACGCCATCTGATGGATGAATTGGGGAAGATTAAACGGGTGATGGGAAAAGTTATTCCGGATGCACCACATGACGTATTGTTAGTTCTTGATGGATCCACCGGACAAAATGCGCTTGAACAGGCAAAGCATTTTACGACTGCCACCGAGGTGAGTTCGCTAGCGATTACTAAGTTGGATGGAACGGCAAAAGGAGGTGTCGTTTTGGCTATTGCTAATCAATTCAAAATTCCCGTAAAATATATTGGTATAGGAGAACAAGCAGAAGATTTACAAGCTTTTAATGCAGCTGAATTTGTGGACTCATTATTTAAAAAGAATACCCCGCAGCAATAATTTCTACCGCAGGGTGTATTCTAGGGAGTATTATTTTTCAATCGAAGATGAGATTTATTTTACACCAAATGTTCAATCGAAGACGTTAAC
>DATGTY010000296.1:0-6036 GCA_035301605.1 Chitinophagaceae bacterium
AACTTCCAAATTCTTTAGGAGAAATTTCTCCTAATCCTTTAAATCTTGTGATTTCCGGCTTTCCTCGAAGCTTCTGTATGGCTTCCTGTTTTTCTCCTTCATCGTAGCAATAAAAGGTTTTCTTTTTATTCCTAACTCTGAATAAAGGGGTTTCGAGTATATAAATATGTCCGTTTTTTATTAAATCCGGAAAAAATTGTAAGAAAAAAGTCAGCATCAATAACCGAATATGCATACCATCGACATCAGCATCTGTAGCGATAATAATTTGGTTGTAGCGCAATCCTTCCAGTCCTTCTTCAATATTTAAGGCATGTTGTAAAAGATTAAATTCTTCATTCTCATAAACGACTTTCTTTTTCAAACCATAACTATTTAATGGCTTTCCTCTAAGACTGAAAACGGCCTGCGTCTGTACATCTCTGGTTTTGGTGATAGAGCCGCTGGCAGAATCCCCTTCTGTTATAAAAAGCATGGTTTTGAGTTTCTTTTCCTCCAACTCTTCTTTGTTTTTCTTACTTTTCCCTTCATCATTGAAGTGAATATGACTGTCTCTGAGTTTCTTGTTATGCAGGTTGGCTTTTTTGGCTCTTTCTTTGGCTATTTTTTTAACGCCGGCCATATCCTTCCGTTCTCTTTCACTTTGCTCTATACGTCTTTTTAATGCTTCTGCCGTATCGTTGTGTTTATGCAGAAAATTATCTAATTTTTCACTTAGGAAATCTCCTATAAAGCTCTTGAGGGTGGGACCTCCTTTATAAGTGTGTGTGGAGCCTAATTTTGTTTTAGTCTGGGATTCGAAAACCGGTTCCTGGATTCGAATGGCAAGCCCTGCACAAATAGAGGAACGGATGTCTTTGGTGTCATAAGTTTTCTTACTTCCATCTTTGTGTTTAAAGAAATCCCTGATGGTTTTTACATACATTTCTCTGAAGGCGGCGAGATGCGTTCCGTTTAGGGTGGTATGTTGTCCGTTTACGAAAGTATAATAGTCTTCGCCATAAGCATCGGTATGTGTCAATGCTACTTCTATGTCCTCTTCTTTGAGATGAATGATGGGATAACGCTGTTCCTCTTCGCTGACTTTATTTCTTAATAAATCTAATAGACCATTTTTGGAATAATATCTTTTCCCGTTTAGTCGAATAGATAAGCCGGCATTTAGGTAACAGTAATTTTTAACTTGGTTGATAGGATAATCTTGTCGGAATTTATAATTCTTAAAAATTTCTTTATCAGGGATGAAAGTGACTTCTGTGCCATTGGATTCCTCACATTTTTTTATGGGGTGGTCTTTTAATACAGATCCTCTTTCAAATTCCACTTCTTTTACTTCTCCTTCTCTGATAGATCTTATCTTGAAATAAGCTGATAAGGCATTCACGGCTTTGGTTCCGACGCCATTAAGACCAACTGATTTTTGGAAAACTTTACTGTCATATTTTGCTCCGGTATTAATTTTACTGACGACCTCTTTCACTTTTCCTAATGGAATTCCTCTGCCGTAGTCTCTGACTTTTGCCTGCTCTTCATTGACAGTAATATCTATTTTTTTCCCAAATCCCATTGTGAATTCATCGATGGAATTATCTATGGTTTCTTTTAGTAATACATAGATTCCATCATCATGACTGCTTCCATCACCTAATTTCCCGATATACATGCCGGGACGGAGTTGGATATGCTCTTTCCAGTCCAATGATTTGATTGAGCCTTCGTCATATGCATTAAATAAGTCCTGATCTTTCTCCTTTGCCATAATTTTTACTTCCTACTTTGGATTCCTTGAAACAAGCACAAATATAAAGAAAGCGAAACAATTTTACGGGGATAAAAATTATTATTAATTTAGCAGGACTTACATTTGTGTAAAAATGACGTTTTCTGAAGAAGATTAAGTAAATAGTACGTGTGAAATAAAAAATATGCAACAAGAAACTTTAGGTCATAATAAATACTCTATTAAATATTATCCTGATGCTATTGAGAAAGTAGAAAGTTCGGGAAACTATTTTCATTTTTATACTTCAAAAACAATATTGGAAGTTCGTGTTATCTCCGATCGGATTGTACGTTTTCGTTATGCACCGGATGGAAGCTTTCAACGGGATTTTTCTTATGCCATTCGACCTGATATGCAGGAACGTCTGAAAGCATTGGAGTTGAAAGAAGAAGAGGAGCAGTATGTCATTGTTACCGAAAAGGTGAAGGTGTTTGTAAATAAAGAAAATTTACGATTGAAAATTACGAATCTTCAGGGAGAAATAATTAATGAAGATGATCCCGGTTTTCATTGGCAATATTATATTCAGAAAGGCGGAAAAATTGTTTATAATAGTAAAAAGATTCAGGAGGGAGAAGCCTTTTTTGGATTGGGAGATAAACCTGCAGAATTAGATTTACGCCATAAAAGATTTGAAAACTTCGGTCGTGATTCCTATGGATTTCAGCTGGATGAGGATCCTATTTATAAAAATATCCCTTTTTATTACGGTTTACACCATAATCAGGCGTACGGTATTTTCTTTGATAATACTTTTAGAACGCTTTTTGATTTTGGACAGGAGAAAGCAGATACTGCCAGTTTTTGGGCCAGGGGTGGAGAAATGAATTTTTATTTCATCTATGGTCCTCAGTTGATGGATGTAGCCGAACAATATACACAATTGACCGGTACGCCCGATTTGCCACCTATGTGGGCTTTGGGATATCAACAATCTCGTTGGAGTTATTTTCCCGAAAGCAAAGTCAGGGAGATTGCTGGTGAGTTTAGGAAAAGAAAGATCCCCTGTGATGTATTGCATCTGGACATTGACTATATGGATGGGTTTCG
Organism: Chitinophagaceae bacterium; assembly: GCA_035301605.1. GTDB lineage: Bacteria > Bacteroidota > Bacteroidia > Chitinophagales > Chitinophagaceae > FW021-bin31. Next base: position 2,834 of record DATGTY010000296.1, read on the forward strand.
TTGTTTTACATTTGATAATGAACGTTTTCCCAATCCTAAGCAATTAACTTCAGATTTGGAGAAGGATGGATTTAAAACAGTAGCTATTATTGATCCGGGAATTAAAGTGGATGAAGATTATTGGGTATATAAGCAAGGGGTTGAAAATGATTATTTCTGTAAGAGGGCGGATGGCGCAAGGCTCAATGGCGATGTCTGGCCGGGGCAGTGTGTTTTTCCTGATTTTACCAATCCGAAAGTGAGAACTTGGTGGAAGGATTTGTTTAAGGTTATTGCAGATGCCGGAATTAGTGCTGTTTGGAATGATATGAATGAACCTGCCGTTTTTGAATTGGGGACGTTTCCCTCGGATGTGCGGCATGATTATGACGGGATGCCCTGTAGCCATAGAAAAGCACATAATGTGTATGGGCATTTGATGAGTAAAGCTACTAAAGAAGGACTGCAAAAACACCTCATGCCCAAGCGGACTTTTGTAATTACAAGATCTTGTTATGCTGGAGCACAACGCTGGTCTTCCGTATGGACCGGAGATAATATCGCCTCCTGGCAGCATTTATGGCTCGCTTCTGTGATGTGTCAGCGTCTGTCTATTTCAGGACTTTCTTTTGCAGGTAGTGATATTGGGGGATTTATTGATGAACCTGATGCGGAGCTTTATACACGTTGGATACAGCTGGGCGTATTTAATACCTTTATGCGCACTCATTCCGCTGGCAATGATACCGGCTTTGATCAGGAACCCTGGTCTTTTGGAGACGAGAGTGAAAAAATCGTTCGTCAGTTTATTGAGTTGAGATATAAGCTTTTGCCTTATCATTACACTGCTTTTTGGCAAAATCATAAGAAAGGAACCCCTGTTTTAAGACCGCTGAGTTTTGTGAGCCAGGAAGATTCACAGACTTGGTATAGAAATGAGGAATTTCTATTTGGCGATCATTTGTTGGTGAGTGCGGTAGTGGAACCCGGACAGGAAGAAAAAAGAGTTTATCTGCCTAAAGGCTCATGGTATTATTATTTTACAGATGAAATATTTGAAGGAGGACAGGAAATTACTATTGCAACGCCTATGGATGAAATGCCGTTGTTTGTCAGAGCCGGAGCCGTTATTCCTCAATATCCGGTGATGCAATATGTGGGTGAAAAAGAAGTGAAAAAGATGAAGCTACACATTTATTATGGTGGGGGAGAAGTCATTAGTGAATTATATGAGGATGCCGGAGATCAATATGGTTATAGAAATGGAGAGTTTAATATTATTCGGTTTAAGATGGTTTCTGGAGAACACAGAATACAGTTAAAAAGGCGCTTTATTCATCATTTGGAAATGGACTATGATCAATATGAAATTATTGTACACGGGTTCCCCACTAAGAAAATGAAAGTGGTGGTAGATGGTAAAAAAACGACCGAGAAACCACAAAAGGTAGATAAGAATAAGGTATTCAAATTGGATAAGGACTTCGAAATTGTCGAGATGAGAGGATAAGGTTTTTGTTAATAATGCAAAGGCGAAAATTCTAATTCATCAAAACCTTCCTATATTTGCGCAAAAGTTAATCTATGGGTATTTCTGAGTTTGATCCGAATGCGCCTGCATGTGTGAAAAATAATATTTTTTCTTTGCCATCATCCGAGCAAGAATCAAGGGTGGTATTGTTGCCTGTTCCCTGGGAAGTGACGGTGTCTCACAGAGCAGGAACTGCCCGAGCACCGGAACATATATTTGATGCTTCTCAACAGATTAATCTTTATGATCCAGAAAGCCCGGAAGGCTGGAAGTCCGGCTTTTATATGCAGGATATTGACAAAGATTTGCTTCTGAAAAATGATTACCTTCGTAAAGAGGCTGCTTTGTATATTACCTTTCTGGCAGATGGTGGCGATATAAAGAAAAATGATTTTATGCAGGATAGTTTGCATGAAATTAATGAAGGTTGCGAGGAACTGAATGAATGGGTTTTTCAGCGGTCAAAGAGAATATTGGATCAAGATAAATTTGTGGGTCTAATTGGTGGCGATCACAGCGCACCATTAGGCTATTATAAAGCATTGGCGAAGAAATACGATGCTTTTGGTATCTTACATTTGGATGCACATCTGGATTTAAGAAAGAGCTATGAAGGATTTAAATATTCTCATGCTTCTATCATGTATAATACATTGGAAGAAGTACCAAATGTTTCTAATCTGGTCTCTGTAGGAGTGAGGGATTATTGTCCCAGAGAGTTACAAAAAGTTGAGCAGGAAGGAGAACGAATGAGTGTTTTCTTTGACAGAGACCTTAAACGACAACTGTGTGAAGGCGTCACCTGGAAAGCTATTTGCGATCAGATCATTGAGCAGTTGCCCGAAAAAGTTTATCTTAGTCTAGATATTGATGGTTTGGATCCAAAATTATGTCCAAATACGGGAACACCTATTCCCGGAGGTTTAGAATTTTGGCAGGTTGATTATCTGTTAAGTCGTATTGTGGAAAGCGGAAGAAAATTCATAGGCTTTGATTTGGTTGAAGTAGGATTTAAGGGAGATAGTTGGGATGCAAATGTGGCTTCTCGTTTACTCTTTAGATTATGTAATGTGATTGAATCTGCTAATAAGTAGTTTAGCTGAGTCGATTATTATCCAATAGTATGAAAATTTTCTGATTATAAATTTAGATATATAAAATAGTTATTTCATTATGAGTTTCTCTTTAGAACTGCGAAATCCTTATTTTTATAAAAAAAAGATACCTATTGCGCTGTTACATTTTTCAGCGGGATTTTTGCTTTTAATTACTTGGAATGAGAGTAATTTGCAAACCCTCATGCCGGTATTGGGAAGTATTCTCTTTTTAATTGGACTTTTTGAATTGGTTTATACCTTCTTTGCTTTTAAAATGTTGCATAAATCTCCTAAGATAAATGGTCTTGTGCGAATCGTTGCTTCTGTTGCCTTTTTATTTTATGCAGGTCTGCTTTTCAAACAAAAAGACACATCCTTTGCTATATTTATGTTAATAATTGGTGTCTTATTTGTATTCATATATTATATTGAAAAAAAATGGGCACGCCCATTTGTAATTGAGCTGAATGAAAGTGGTGTATTGTTTCCGGGAACGTTTAAAACACCCTTGGTTCCATGGAAAAATTTTAACAACGTCGTTTTGAAAGACAATATATTAACCTTGGATCTTATTTCTAATAAGGTGATGCAGCTTG
>DATGTY010000297.1:0-2821 GCA_035301605.1 Chitinophagaceae bacterium
CTTAATTTTCGTGTCCATTTTCTTTCGAATCTATCTGGAGAATGAAATATAAATTCCGATTTTGGAGAAATTTCGCGCTTAAAAAAACAAGCCATAAGAAATCCTTTTTGAAGATTTCCATCATTTATTTCTCCATCGGCCTGAAGACTTAAAAACAGTCTCCATATATAATACTTCCGGACAACTGGTCAGCCAAAAATCACAAGCAGCCATCAATAGCGGTAATAAGATTAATTTTTACTTAAAAGACCTGCCGGCAGGAATTTACTTCGTTCAAATTCTTAATGGAGATGAAAAGATTGTAAAAAAGGTACTGAAATTGCAATAGGATATTGTAGGAAAAGAGGAGCGCCCAGATACCTCTAGCAGCAGGCGACCGTAAATAAAAAGCCGATAATACAGACAGCATTATCGGCTATAAAATCAATTTCTTCTACAGATTAAATAATCAGCATCGCATCTCCGTAGCTATAGAAGTTATATTTTTCCTTAATTGCTTCTTCATAAACTTCCATTGTTAAATCATATCCCGCAAAAGAAGCCACCATAATCAGCAGACTCGTTTTAGGCAAATGGAAATTTGTAATCATACAGTTAGCAATCCTGAAATTATAAGGCGGATGAATAAATAAGTTGGTCCATCCTTCATCAGCACGTAGCAAATCCGTCGCCGTTACAGAAGATTCAACAGCTCTCATCGTGGTTGTCCCTACAGCACAAACTCTTCTCTTATTTTTGAGTGCCGTATTTACAATATTGGCAGAACGTTCCGTAATTTCATAATATTCTGCATCCATTTTATGCTTACTCAAATCTTCTACCTCAATAGGTCTGAAAGTTCCTAACCCGGTATGCAAAGTCAATTCTGCAAAGTTGACTCCTTGTATTTCCAATCGCTTGATCAGTGATTCCGTAAAATGTAATCCTGCAGTTGGTGCTGCTACAGCGCCTTCATATTTAGCATAAACAGTTTGGTAACGTTCTTTATCGACAGCTTCCGGTTCTCTTTTGATATAATCAGGCAGCGGAGTCTCTCCCAACGTATTCAAAAGCGCTTTATATTCTTCATCCGTACCTTCATGAAGAAATCGAATCGTACGACCACGAGAGGTCGTATTATCTATCACTTCAGCCACTAATTCATCATTTTCTCCAAAGAAAAGCTTATTTCCTACTCTAATCTTTCTGGCAGGATCTACAATGACATCCCATAGACGGGTGTTCATATTCAATTCCCGTAAAAGGAAGACTTTTATTTTCGCTCCTGTTTTTTCTTTGCGTCCATGTAATCTGGCAGGAAAAACTTTCGTATTATTGACTATAATGGTATCTTGATCATCAAAATAGTCCCTAATATCTTTAAAAATCTTGTGTTCAATTTTCCCGCTATCTTTGTGAACAACCATTAAGCGAGACTCATCTCGCTGTTTATTAGGATGTTGAGCAATCAAATTTAGTGGGAGATCAAATTTAAATTGGGATAACTTCATCTAGGGATAAGGTTTTAAGCCTGCGAAGGTACGAATTTCCTTTTAGAAAACATAATAATCCAAACATGGATTTTCTTAGGTGAAAACCTATTTAGGGTTACCAAATTAAGATTTTCCGGAATCGGAGTCGGATGCAGATTCTTCACCTTCAAGCTTTCCAAAGACATAACTTATACTAATTCTGAGATTTCGAGAAGACCATCTGTGACTACTCGTCTCAATAAATTTATCTGTATGCAGAGAGCTGGCCCATTTTCTTTGGTTAAAGACATCTGAAAGACGTAAAGAAACATCTGCTTTATTATCGAGAAAGGATTTCCGAACTCCTAAATCACTCGATAACATGCCATCTCTGGTACCCTGAGCAACAGCTCTGGGACCACGATAATGCACATAAGCAAACCCTCTAACATCAAGAGGAAGAGGGAAATAAGTAGAAAACCGTCCATTAAAAGACATATTTTTATAGGTTCTATCCAAACCCAGCACCTCACTCCTGCGCAATCCAATATTCGTCCTTACAGTCCAGTCTTTAACAATATCTGCACTAAATCCGGCTTCAAGTCCTACATAGTTTTCTTTTCCTTTATTTTCATAAGTAGAATAAGAAATCCCTTCTTCATTTAATGTTTTAATCCGTTGAATAGGATTATAGGTATGCCGATAAAAGAGTGCTCCATACAGACTAAATTGATTAATAAACTTCCCATATTTCAGCTCAAATGTATTATCAAACTCCGGTTTTAAATCAGGATTACCGGATCTAATATTTTCAGGATCAGAATAATCTACAAATGGATTCAACTGACGCCACCAAGGACGATCTGCTCTTCTACTATAACTAAAAGAGAGATTATCCTTATTTTTAAATTGATAAGAAACATTCAGAGAAGGAATCAAATTCAAAAACTCATTATGAAACTTCTGATCAAGAATACGCTGATCTGTAATGAGGACTTCATTCTCTAAACGCAAACCGGTCTGAAGACTAAAACTATGAAATTTTGTTCTATACATAGCATAGGCTGAATATTCCTGATCATGTGAAATAAAATCATTTCGTAAACTATCTATAATAAGGTACTCTTCCTCTGTCTTATCAAAATATTTAGGTATGAAATTATTATTATCGGTTTCCCATTCTGCTCTGATACCGGTCTCCAAACGAGATTTTTCGCTAAATGGCTGTACATAATCGATATCTATTGTAAATCCATTATCATAACTGGTCGTAAACTGATGTTGCAAAAGGTCATACTCAGCCCAATCACTTTGCTGGTCAAATATTTCATCATCTTTATCATCCCTTTTTGAATAATACGCCTCAAAAT
>DATGTY010000298.1:0-14706 GCA_035301605.1 Chitinophagaceae bacterium
ACAGCTATTCGCTTTGCTAAAAATGGTTTTGTGGTGTTATCTATTGATCCGATATCTCAGGGCGAGAGATACCAATTTACGAATAAAAAAGGAAATCCTTCTACACGAGGAGGGACTACAGGACATACATTGCTGGATGCAGGCTCTAATCTTGTAGGAACAAATGTGCCGGCTTATCAGGTATGGGACAACGAGAGGGGATTGGATTATTTAACCTCTTTAAATATCGTTGATACCTCTCGATTGGGTTGCTTGGGGAATTCCGGTGGGGGAACACAAACAGCCTATTTTATCCCTTATGATCAACGTATTAAAGTATCGGCCATAGCAAGCTATGTAACAAGGAGAGAAAGAACCCTGCTACTTCTGGGTCCTCAGGATGGATGTCAGTGGCTGCCGGATGAAAGTAAAGCCGGTTTGGATATCAGTGATTATACTATTATGTTTGCTCCAAAGCCGGTGTTGATTCTTGCCGGACGTTATGGTTTCGTTGATTATAATGGAACAAAGGATGTTTATAGGGAGTTAAAAGAGGTCTATCAATACTTCAACCAACCGAATAAAATAAGGCTGTTTGCAGCTGATGACGGACACGGGATTCAAAAAAGTAAGCAAATAGCAGCTGTAGAATGGTTTAGGCGTTGGTTTTATCAGGATACATCCTCCATCAAAGGAGCGGATCTTCAAACGCTGTCTGAAAAAGAGCTGCAAGTAACTAAAACCGGACAGGTCAATTCTTCTTTTAGCGATGAAAATACCATTCAAGCCCGTAATCTTAGAATAGCAGACCAATGGAAAAAGCGCAGAAGTCAATTATTAAAAAGATCTACCTCATCGGAGTATAAAGCCATGCTCCGCAAACTCCTGCGTATTGCTCCACAAACTTCTTCGGTTAGGATTCAAGAAATGGGATCTTTCTCAAAAGAGGGATATCATTTTAAAAAGCTCATCCTAAGAAGGGCGGGACAACCTCCGTTACCTTGTCTTTTGGGATTTCCTTCAGAAAAAAAGAACAGTCAAAAATTGCTCCTAGGATTGAATAAAAATGGGAAAAAGACTATTTTAAAGAATGAAAAATTGTGGAAACAATACACGAAGGATAATGACATTCTTTTACTTGCCGATTTGAGAGGTATGGGGGAGACGGCAGATCCTAAAAGTAAAAATCCGGATAAATATTATAACAAAGAATACCGGGTCGCTATGTTGTCTTCATTTATTGGAAAGCCTTTACCCGGACAACGCGTGCAGGATATTTTAACGCTATTGGATTATCATGATCAAGAGGCACAATTACAAGCAACCAAAGTGAAAATAAAGGCTTCCGGTCCGGCTGCTGAAGCTGCATTATTGGCAACTGCTTTAGATCATAGAATAAATAAGGTGAGTCTTTCCGATATGCCGTCCTCTTTCTATGATTACCTGCATCATCCCTTAACAAAGGAGCAATATTCTTATGTTATCCCTGATGCCCTAGTCTATTTTGATTTACCTGATATAGTACAATTTATCGGAAAGGATAAGGTGCAATTTGATAAATAAATAGCTTTATTATTTGTTGTCGAAGGTTGCTTATTCACTAATTTCTAAAGAAAAAAGAGAGGGGGTTTTTATGCAAATTTCAATTGGTATCGATGCCGGTAACGATTGCGTAAATAAATATCCTTTTTCTCTTGCCATCTATTTTTATAGATAATAAATTTGGAAACGGAAATGGTTATTTCCCACCATGATATGAGTAAATGATAAACGAAATATAGTTTTTCTAAAAACAAATTAAAAACCTAAGATAGATGGGATTGAAAATTGAGTCCATAGAAGCAAGGGATGTTCGGTTTCCAACCAGTAAAGATTTAGATGGTTCGGATGCCATCAATAAGGATCCTGACTATTCGGCGGCTTATGCAATTATTAATACCAATGATTCATCTTTAAAGGGGTATGGTTTTACTTTTACCGAAGGGCGTGGAAATGATTTATGTGTTGAGGCTATTCGTTCACTCTCTTATCTGTTGGAAGGGAAAACATTAGAAGAATTGACAGTAGATATGGCTGCTTTTTATCGCTTAATGACCAGTGATAGTCAATTGCGTTGGCTGGGACCTGAAAAGGGAATTATTCATATGGCAACCGGAGCGCTTGTAAATGCAGTTTGGGATCTTTATGCCAAGAAAGAAGGAAAGCCCTTATGGAGACTAGTTGCAGATATGTCGCCGGAAGAGCTGGTGAGTTGTATTGATTTTAAATATCTTACAGATGTAATTACTCCGGAGGAAGTCATTGAAATGCTTTCTAAAATAGAAGACACGAAGCAAGATAGAATAAACGATTTGTTAGAGAATGGATATCCTGCATACAACACTTCGGCAGGTTGGCTGGGGTATTCTGAAGATAAAATTCGGCGATTAAGCAGAGAAGCTAAAGCTGCTGGCTGGACACATCTGAAAATGAAAGTAGGAAGCAATCTGGAGGAGGATGTAAAGAGAGCAGAGATTATTCGGGAAGAAATTGGCGATGATATGGTGCTCATGATGGATGCTAATCAAAATTGGGATGTAAATGAAGCTATTGAGAATATGAAGCATCTCGCTGAGTTTAATCCTTTGTGGATAGAGGAACCTACCAGTCCCGATGATATTGTCGGTCATCTGGCTATTTCCAAAGCAGTTGCTCCTATTAAAGTGGCTACCGGAGAGGTCTGTCAGAACAAGGTTATGTTTAAGCAGTTTCTGGAAAGCGGAGCCATAGGTATTTGTCAGGTAGATAGTTGCAGAGTAGGAGGGGTTAATGAAGTACTGAGTATCTTGCTGATGGCTGCTAAATTTGGTGTTCCGGTTTGTCCACATGCAGGGGGGGTAGGTCTGTGTGAATATGTGCAACATATCTCTATGATAGATTATGTAGCTATTAGTGGAATCAAGGAGGGGCGTATTACAGAATATGTTGATCATCTACATGAGCATTTTGTAGATCCGGTAGTGATTAAAAATGGGAAGTATCAGGCTCCGAAGGCGCCCGGATACAGTGTGACCATGAAGGATGAATCTATTAGAGATTATTCTTATCCGGATGGTAAAATATGGAAAGAGAACTAGCCGTATCAATAAAATTTGTACACTTTGAAAAAATACCTAAATCTATTTCCTTATAAAATATTTTTTTATCAATTAAAAGAAAGCTTATGAAAAAGGTTTTTATTAGCATGCTGGCTCTTTTCTGTTATGGAGTCGCCTTTTCTCAAACCAACCAAATCAAGGGAACTGTTACTGACAGCACTTCCGGAGATCCGCTAACGGGAGTAACTATCAGAGTAGAAGGTTCTTCTAAGGGCGCCGTGACAGATGTTAATGGCTCATTTTCTATTTCCATTTCTAACTTTCCTGTAAAGTTGAGTCTTAGTTATATAGGGTATAAAGATAAAATTGTGACCGTCAATGAAAATAAGCCGCTTTCGATACAGATGGAACTGAGTTCCAAAGAAATGAATGAATTAGTTGTGGTGGGTTATCAAAAGATTAAAAAGAAAGATGTTACCGGCGCTGTAGGAAGCATTAGTGGAGATGATATTGCGGAAGTAGGTTCTGTTAATCCTATGGATGCCATGCAGGGAAAAGTTGCAGGGGTGGATATCTCTGCAAGTTCAGGAAGACCGGGCTCAGATTATAATATTCTGATTAGAGGACAAAATTCATTATCGGGAGGCAATCCTTTATACGTTGTGGATGGAGTCATTGTGAATGGAATTGATTTTCTAAATCCACAGGATATTGAACGTGTTGATATTCTTAAAGATGCATCTGCTACAGCTATATATGGTTCCAGAGGATCTAATGGGGTAGTTATTGTAACAACCAAACAAGCGAAAAATGCCCAAGGGGCGACAATTTCTTATGATGGGTATGTAGGTATTCGTAAGGTAGCAAGAATGCCCAATTTTATGAATGGAACTGACTGGTGGGAGTTTCGACAGAATGCATATATTGCAGATGCTTTGAATTCTGGAACGCCTTATGATGAAACTGTTGGCGGACTTAAAGAGAGTAAGCTTCTAAGAGAAAGGGTTAGAAACAAGGAATATACCAATTGGCGAGATTATTTTCTGCAAACAGGTATTCAACAAAATCATTGGCTGACCGTATCTCAAAAAACGAAGGATTTCTCATATATAATCGGTGCTGGCTATGAAGATCAAAAAGGAAATCTGACTAATTCATGGTATAAACGATACAATGTAAAAGCCAGCATACAGGGAAATATTAATGAGAAGTGGTCGGCAGGAATGAATTTTAATCTCTCTTTAATGAAACAGGAGCTTGGCAGTGATAAAGCAGTTTCAAATGCCTTTCGCATGTCTCCATTGGTTAGTCCTTATGATTCGACAGGAGAACTTCTTTTCAAACCCGGAAAATATGCCGGAATATCTTTTACCAGTTCGGTTAACCCATTATGGGAACAGAAAGATTCCAGAAATTCGACAAGACAATTTTATGGAATTGGGAGTATCTTTTTACAATATTCCCCTAATGATTGGATTGATTTAAAAACTACATTTGCTCCTCAAATTCAATTTAATAGGAATGGTCGTTATTATGGATCTCATACAGAAGATCGCCAGTTGCAGGATCCTGCAGCATCGCTCGTAAAGTCGCAGTCTTTTTCTTACACCTGGGATAATCAGGTTACATTACATAAAAAATTCGATGAACATGATTTTAATTTCTTAGGTTTATACAGCGTATATTATAAAAGAAATGAAGGGAGCGATATAGATGTCGAAAATCTACCGTATAATTCCCTGTTTTATAACTTAGGGACAGCCAGCAGCTATCAGAATGTGGGGAGTAATTACAGTAAAATCACCCTGTTGTCTTTCTTGGCTCGTTTGAATTATGTATGGAAAGAAAAATATTTGGTTACGCTATCCAATCGTTGGGATGGTTCTTCTAAACTGGCTCCCGGACACAAATGGCAATCCTTTCCTTCTGCGGCTTTGGCATGGAGAGCTTCTAAAGAAGAATTTTTACAAGGATCTAACACCCTTACTAATTTAAAATTGAGAACGAGTTATGGATTTACCGGAAACAATAATATTGATCCATACACTACTTTAGCGTTATCTAACCTGCAGACTTATTATGACTTTGGCGGAACTTTGGCAAAAGGTTTTGCGCCGAATGGAATCGTCAATAGACGATTAACTTGGGAGAAAACCCGAGAATTTGATATTGGTGTTGACTTTGGATTATGGCGAGGAAGAGTGACCGGTTCTATAGATTATTATAATAAAACTTCTACTGACTTATTAATGACTCGTAAATTACCCATAGAGACAGGCTGGGGGAGTATGATAGATAATATTGGTTCAGTGAGGAATAAGGGAGTTGAAGTGGCCTTAAATACCGTAAATATCAGAACAAGCTCTTTTCGATGGAGTACCTCTTTTACATTTGCTAAAAACACGAACGAAATATTAAAGCTATATGGTAAGAAAGAAGACGATATTGGTAATAGTTGGTTTATTGGAGAGCCTATTAATGTAAATTACACTTATGTTTTTGACGGTATCTGGCAACCCGATGCTGAGGATGAAGCACTAAGTTATGGTCAATCTGTAGGGCAGGCAAAGGTGAAAGACCTCAATGATGATGGGAAAATAAATGGAGATGATCGCAGAATTATTGGATCTCCTATGCCTTCCTGGACAGGTGGCTTTTCTACTATGCTTACTTACAAAGGATTTGATCTTTCTATGTCTTTATTTACGAAGCAGGGAATTCAAATAAATAGTGGATTCTATGGTGAATTCACCAATGTAGATGATCGCGGTAGAGCTAAATTAGAGATGGATTATTTTATGCCGGAAAATAAAGTTACCCCAACCAGATACTCTAATAAATACCCTGAACCTCATAATTCTGGCCCTTATTGGGATGAAGTAGGTTATTATAAAGATGCTTCGTTTGTAAAGATTAAGAATATTCGCTTGGGTTATAATTTTTCTCCGGATGTATTAAGTAATATGAAGGTGAAGTCTCTGAGAGTGTATTTAAATGTGCTTAATCCCTTTGTTTTTACTGATTATGGTGGATTTGATCCGGAATGGGGAGGTGCTTCATTTGGGAAAGGAGGAATGAGTGCTGTTACCTATCAGTTGGGAGTGAATCTAAAATTTTAAAATTAACATAAGATGAAAAATATATTAATATCAATACTTTCCCTATGTTTATTTTCAGCAATGGGATGTAGTGATTTTCTAAAAGAAGAGGATTTAGCAGAAATTACTTCTGATAGTTATTATCAGACTGTAGAAGGATATGAAAGTTTGATTAATTCATGCTATGCTACCCTGAGAGATGTATATGGAGGATCTCCTTGGGTATTTTCTGCTGGAACTGATATGTTTGTAGAAGGTAGAAGTCTACAGCCTGAAGGGATTAGTGAGTATCGAAATTTAACGCCGCAAACAGATGAAGTGGAAAGTTTTTATTCCACTTTATATAAATCTATCCAATTGTGCAATACGGCTTTGTATTATAACGATAAAACAGTTAAAGATTCCAGCTTATCTGAAAGAAAAGGAGAAATTGAATTTCTAAGATCTTATTATTATTTCCTTTTGGTGCAATCCTTTGGTGGCGTTAGCATTGTCGAAAATAGAATTGATGATCCTATACTAGAATTTAAAAGAAATTCTGCAGCGGATGTTTACAACTTTGTTATCAAACAAATGAAGGATGCCTTGGAGTTGGTACCGGAATCATCTGAAGAGGGGAGAGTAAATAAAAGAGTGGTACGTTTTTACCTGGCTAAGGTATATTTGACCAGAGGTTATCAAGATTTTGCTGGAAGCGATGATTTTGCGCAGGCAGCTTCTTATGCTGATAAAGCAATCAATGATCAACCGTTATCTTTGTCTTTTAAGGATGTTTTTTGGCCTGGAAATGAAGACAACGAGGGGATTATTTTTGCCGTTCAATATGATCAAGGTTCCATTGTAGATCCTAAATCAGACGGGAATCAACAAAACTACTTTTTTGGTCCATACATGGGGGGGGAAGGAGCTATTTATGGATATCCATATCGCGCCTATGCCCTGTGTCCTACCATGTATCTTTTTGATTTATATACGCAATACGATAGCAGATTTAAGGGCACATTTATGATTAATTTTTATGATCGCTATTATGATTTTTATGATAAAAATGATGAATTGAATGAATTGAATATTCAATATTATTATGCGCCAAGATGGGCTTTAAACGATACCACTTCCTGGAGACAAGAGGATCCGACTCATCGCAGCAATACCGAAATAATTCCTTATTCAAATAAATGGCAGGCTTCTCCACAAACTACTTTAGATAATGCTACACCTGCTATTAGGAAATTTGACGATCCAAAGTCTGCTTTTGGTCAGCGTAGTAATACAAGAGATATATTTCTTGCTCGATTATCAGAAGCCTATCTTATTGCAGCAGAAGCCTATTACAAAGAAGGGAATTTGCCTCAAGCTACCGCTAGAATAAATGCCGTCAGAAAAAGAGCCGCTTTACCGGGGCATAAATCGGATATGACTGTTACCGGAGGTCAGATAAATATCGATTTTATTTTAGATGAAAGAGCCAGAGAGCTCGCAGGAGAATATCATCGCTGGTTTGATTTAAAAAGAACCGGACAACTGGTAAATCATACAAAGAAATATAACAGAGATATAAAAAATTGGTTTGATCAGGGAATTAATCCTTTTCAGGGAACTGACGGAAATCTTAAAATCTTAAGACCTATTCCACAGGAGGCGCTCGATCTGAATCAGGGAGATTATTCTCAAAATCCGGGCTACTAACTACTAACTTCTTAAATTCAAATCATGAAAAAAATACTTTTGTTATTCATTTTGGTTGGTAGTGTGTTTTTTTACTCTTGTAGTAAAGAAACGGATTCTAATACCTCTTCCTCAAAGAAGGGAAGTGCATTACTAGATATAGAACGCCCTGTCTTTAAAAAAGATACCTTCAATATCAAGGACTATGGAGCTGTTGGAGATGGCGTTACTTTAAATACTAAAAATATTAACAAAGCCATTAAGGAATGTAGTCAAAGTGGAGGTGGAGTGGTTCTGGTACCTCAGGGTTTTTGGCTGACTGGCCCGGTTGAGTTGCAAAGCAATGTCAATCTTTTCATAAAAAGGGATGCTATTTTACAATTTACCACTGATTTTGATGAATATCCGTTGGTGGAAACTAATTATGAAGGGTTGAAAGCGGTACGAAATCAGTCTCCTATTTCCGGTAAAAACCTTGAAAATATAGCGATTACAGGGAAAGGAGTGATAGATGGAGCCGGAGAAGCATGGAGAATGGTGAAAAAGAGTAAACAAACCGCCTCTCAATGGAAAAAGTTGGTGTCTTCAGGTGGCGTTGTAGGACCTGAAGGGAAGATTTGGTATCCTACCGAAAAATCTTTAAGAGGATCTCAAACCAAAGACCCGGGAGTTCTTAAAGAAGGAAAAACAGTGGAAGATTTTAAGGATATAAAGGATTATTTACGTCCTAATATGGTGAGTCTTTTTCATTGTAAAAAGGTCTTACTTGAAGGCGTTACTTTTCAAAATTCTCCGGCTTGGTGTATTCATCCTTTCATGTGCGAAGATTTAACGGTGAGTGGAATTTTTGCTAAAAATCCTTGGTATGGACAAAATGGAGATGGCATTGATGTGGAATCTTGTAAAAATGTACTTATTGAAAATAGTATTTTTGATGTTGGTGATGATGGCATTTGTATGAAATCGGGAAGGAATGAAGAAGGTAGAAAACGAGGAGCTCCCACGGAGAATGTGATTGTAAACAATTGTAAAGTTTATCATGCTCATGGCGGATTTGTAGTAGGAAGTGAAATGTCGGGTGGTGTAAAAAATGTATATGTGACCAATTGCTCTTTTTTGGGAACAGATATTGGTCTTCGATTTAAAACAACACGTGGGCGAGGAGGTGTGGTAGAAAATATACATATTTCTCACATTAACATGAGAAATATTACCGGAGATGCCATTCGTTTCGATATGTATTATGGTGCGAAAGATCCGGTGCCTCTTGCCGGAGAAAAAAGAACAAAACCAAAACGGAAATTGGTGCCGGTGACAGAAGAAACACCTCAGTTTAGAGCATTCTATATCAGTCATGTTTATTGCAATGGTGCAAATTATGGCATTTTTATGCGAGGATTACCTGAAATGAGTATTAAACAAATCCATTTAGATTCGATGGTGTTAAAAACAAAAAAAGGAATGCAGGCTATTGATGCAGATAGTATTTATTTGAATCATGTTCAGTTATTAACATCAGATCAGACGTCTGTTATTTCATTGATTAATAGTAAGAATATGATTTTTAATCAAGTAATGACAGATTCAATTATTCAAGACTATATGGATATCAATGGACAATATAGCAAGAACATTACCATTAAAAATGCTCCCTTTTCAAATATAAAATCAAAGATTAATCTTTCAAAATTAGTCTCTTCAAAAACTTTAAAAATTGAATAAGATGAAGAATCGTTTTTTATTATTTATCGCAATAGGTTTATTTTTTTCCCCTCCGGTGTTTGCACAGAATAATACCTCATGGGCGGAAAAAATGACACAAACCGTTATGGATTTATGGAAAGACCCACAAGTTACCGGGGAAGCTTCCTTTGAAAATTGGAGTTATGATGAAGGTGTGATCCTTAAAGGAGTCGAAGGGCTCTGGAAATTAACCGGTAATGCTGATTATTTTAATTATATGCAGCACAGTATGGATTATTTCGTAGATGAGAAAGGTCATATCAAAACTTACGATTCCTCAAGCTATAAGTTGGATGATATCAATACAGGGAAAGTTTTGTTGACACTTTACCGTGTCACCGGGGAAAAGAAGTATTGGAAAGCAGCTACTCGCTTGAGAAATCAATTAAAAACCCAACCTCGCGTAAAAGAAGGTGGATTCTGGCATAAAAAAATATATACCCATCAGATGTGGCTGGACGGTCTTTATATGGCGGAACCATTTTATGCCGAATATGCGATGTTAAATCATGAAGGAGAAAAAAGTTTTAAAGACATTGCGCATCAATTTGTTTTGATGGAAAAACATACCCGGGATTCTAAAACAGGGTTGCTTTATCATGGATGGGATGCTTCTCATGAACAGCGTTGGGCTGATTCGGAGACAGGCGCTTCTGCTCATTTTTGGGATCGGGCTATAGGTTGGTATGCCATGGCTTTGGTAGATGCTTTAGACTATTTCCCTAAAGAGAGTAAATATAAAGAACCATTGATAGAAATTTTAAATCGCTTGGCTGTAGCCGTTTCAAAATATCAGGATCCGGAAAGTGGATGCTGGTGGCAGGTGATGGATAAGGGAGACAGTACCGGAAATTTTCTTGAGGCTTCCGGCTCCAGTATGTTTGTTTATGCCCTGGCTAAAGGAGTGAGAAAAGGCTATCTCCCGGAAAAGTATATGGAAGTGGCCGAGAAAGGATTTGAAGGAATCCTAAAGGAGTTTGTTGTGACGGATGAAAATGGTCAGGTGAATCTGAAGGGAACTTGTCCGGTGGCTGGTCTCGGAGGAGATCCTTATCGGGATGGGAGTTATGACTATTATATCAATCAAAAGCCAGTGCTGAATGATCCTAAAGGAATGGGGGCATTTATATTGGCTGCTGATGAAATGGAAATTGCCGCTTTACAAGATAAAGGAAAAGGATTGACTGTAACTTTAGATCATTATTTTAATAATGAATATAAGAAGGATATTACTGGTCAAGATATTCCTTTTCACTATGTATGGACTGATCGGGCAAATAGCGGCTTTTCCTTTTGGAAAAATATTTTCAATTTTAGAGGCGTAAAAACAAATGAACTTCATCAGGCGCCAAGAAGAAAGAATTTGAAAAAATCTGATATCTATATCATTGTCGATCCGGATACAGAAAAAGAAACGGATCAGCCAAATTTTGTAAATAAAAAAGATATTAAATCTATTACCAAATGGGTGAAGAAAGGCGGTGTATTGGTCTTGATGGAAAATGATTCGGGAAATGCCGAATTTGAACATTTTAATCAACTGGCAGACCAATTTGGAATTCATTTTAACTATGACAGTAAAAACAGGGAAAAAGGACATCATTTTGAGATGGCAGCAGTGGAAGTATCTGCTTTGAATCCTATTTTTAAAGGTGTTGATACTGTTTATATCAAAGAGCTTTCCACTCTGAAAGTAAATGATGAAGCAACGGTTGTTCTTCATACAGACGAGGGCGATAATGTGGCTGCCTATGTCCCTTTTGGGAAAGGACTGGTTTTTGTTGTAGGGGATCCCTGGTTTTATAATGAATATGTGGATGGACGAAAGTTGCCTTCAAAGTATCAAAATTATAAAGCAGCAACAGATTTAACAGACTGGCTTATCAGTCAGGCTAAAAATTGATTTTAAAAAGTATTCAAATAAATATTAAATGCAGTTATCAGAAAGTATTATTGACAATTTAGAACCGGAGGTTAATTTACAATATCCCTCTCGGGAGAATTTAAAATTACCCGAAAAGGTTCTTCAATTTGGAACCGGCGCCTTGCTTAGGGGATTACCTGATTATTTTTTCGATAAAGCCAATAGAAAAAACATATTTAATGGTCGTGTAGTGATGGTAAAATCTACTAATCAGGGCAGCATTCAGGATTTGATAGCCCAGAATAATTTATATACGCTTTGTGTCAGAGGAATAGAAGATGACAAAGAGATTAAAGAAAATTATCTAAATAGCGCAACTTCCAGAATTTTGATTGCTAAAAATCAATGGCAGGAGGTTTTGGACTGTGCGTCTAATGAAGACTTGAAAATAGTTGTTTCGAACACCACAGAGGTTGGAATTCAATTAATGGACGATAATATTCATGATGCTCCTCCGAAGTCTTTTCCGGGTAAGTTACTGGCTTTTTTATATGCGCGCTACGAAGCTTTTTCGGGAGATGAAAGTAAAGGTCTTGTCATTATTCCTACAGAGCTAATTATAGATAATGGAGATAAATTAAAAGAAATTTTAGTTCTACTGGCTCAGCAAAATGAGTTAGAGGAGGAGTTTATTCAATGGCTGAAGAATTGTAATCATTTTTGTAATTCTCTTGTGGATCGTATTGTACCCGGGGCTCCGGATGAAAAAGAAAAAAAAGCGTTGAAAAAAGAATTAGGATACTGTGATCAATATATGATTAAGGCGGAACCCTACCGATTATGGGCTATAGAGGCAAAAGAAAAAAAGGTGAGGGATATTCTTTCCTTTGCGGAAGTTGATAAAGGGGTCATATTGGCTGATGATATTTCAAAATATCGAACGCTTAAAATAAGACTTCTGAATGGAACCCATACTTTTAGTTGTGCTTTGGCATATCTTAGTGGATTGGATACGGTGCGGGAAGCAATGATGGATGAAGATATGGGAGATTTTATACAAGATCTGATGGATGAAATTATAAATACCATATCTGGAGAGGATATTTCCAGAAGAGAAGCCCGCATTTTTGCCAATGAGGTAGCTGATCGTTTCAGAAATCCTTTTAATATTCATAAATGGTTAAGTATTTCTGTTCAATATACATCGAAGGTGAAAATGAGGAATGTCCCTCTTATAATTAATTACAGTAAAAAATTCCGTGCTGTTCCTAAAGCTATGGCTAAAGGGCTTGCCGCGTACATTCTATTTATGTGTTCGGAAAAACAACCGGATGGAACTTTTGTAGGAACACGAGAAAAGGAGAACTATCCGATAAAGGATGATTTATCAGGAAAGTTATATGATTTATGGAAGCAGGATCCAAATGACCCGGTAGAGGCGATATTAAGCGATGTTTCTTTGTGGGGCACAGATCTAACCAAAATTAATGGATTGGTTAACAGCGTGAGAAAACATGTATTCCAATGTTTAAAGGCTCATCATTAAAAAACAATTAAAATATTTTTATTTATCAAAAGTCAATGATTTTTATATTTTTATAGATTAAAATAAGGTTTTAGAAATATTTCAAACGTTTGCATCATAATTTTATTAACTTTAGCCTTTAAAATACTTCATTATGAATTTAAATTCATTTACAACCTTGGGAGAATTTATCATTGGAAATAGAAAAACAAATGAATATCCTACCAATGAATTAACAAGATTGTTAAGCTCTATTAAATTAGCTTCTAAAATTGTTAATCGAGAAATCAATAAAGCGGGGATTGCTGATATTTTGGGCTCTGCCAGCAATGTGAATGTACAGGGAGAAGAACAACAGAAGCTGGATAAGTTGGCAAATGATATTTTTATCAATGCTTTATCCAATAGAGAAGTCGTTTGTGGAATTGTATCTGAGGAAGAAGATGACTTTATACAGATTAAGGGAGGAGAATATTCAAATTTAAGTCAGTATGTGGTGCTCATGGATCCTTTAGACGGTTCTTCCAATATTGATGTAAATGTGTCTGTAGGGACTATTTTTTCTATTTATAGAAGAATTACAAAAGAAGGCACGCCCATTCAACAAAAAGATTTTTTGCAATCGGGAGATAATCAGGTGGCTGCGGGATATATAATCTATGGTTCTTCCACTATCTTGGTATTTACCACGGGAAGAGGTGTGAATGCTTTTACGCTGGATCCTTCTTTAGGTACCTATTATTTATCTTCTGCCGATATTAAGTTTCCTAAAAAAGGCAATATTTACTCTATAAATGAAGGATACTATATAAATTTTCCGCAAGGGGTAAAGGATTATATTAAATTTTGTCAGAAAGAAGAAAAGAACCGACCCCATATTTCCCGATATACCGGATCGTTGGTCGCTGATTTTCATAGAAATATGTTGAAAGGAGGAATTTATATTTATCCAACCTCTACCAAGTATCCGAATGGGAAATTACGATTGCTTTATGAATGTAATCCCATGGCATTTATTACAGAACAGGCAGGAGGGAGAGCCTCTAATGGTTTTAGACGAATATTGGAAATTCAACCGGAAGAATTACATCAAAGAACTTCCTTTTTCTGCGGAACTACAGAGATGGTTAATAGAGCAGAGTCATTTATGAAAGAAAATAAAACAAAATAAATCCTATTATGAATAATAT
This sequence comes from Chitinophagaceae bacterium, assembly GCA_035301605.1. Lineage (GTDB taxonomy): Bacteria > Bacteroidota > Bacteroidia > Chitinophagales > Chitinophagaceae > FW021-bin31. Next base: position 14,145 of record DATGTY010000298.1, read on the forward strand.
TTTGCAGGTTCATTCATCAGACAATATTATTGTAGCGCTGACTGAATTGAAAAAAGGAGAGCGTGTTGCCTTGAAAGGACAGGAGATTGAGATTCAAAGTGCGGTACCACAAAAACATAAATTTGCAAAAATCGATTTAAAGAAAGGAGAAAAACTGATCATGTACGGTGTAGAAGTGGGAGAGTTGTTGCAGGATGTAAAAGCAGGTACATGGATAAGAAAAAGCATGGTGCAACATTCAACCGGTTCTTTTGGTGAAAAAACTAAAGATTATCATTGGACAGCGCCTGATATAAATAAATGGAAGGATCTGAGCTTTGAAGGTTATCATCGCAAAGACGGGCAGGTTGGTGTTCGCAATTATTGGTTAGTTATTCCCATGGTCTTTTGTGAAAATAGAAATTTAATGGTCATGAAAGATGCCTTTATCAGAGGATTGGGATATGCGCAACCGGATGTATATCTACAGCAGGTGAATTCATTGACCCGGGCTTATCAATCCGGCGCCGACACACAGGCATTGGAAGATATTACTTTTGATATTAAGAAGAAAGATGCCCCC
>DATGTY010000299.1:0-2995 GCA_035301605.1 Chitinophagaceae bacterium
GTAAAAGAAAAACATAACAAAAAGGCAAAAGGTGTGCTCGAAAAAATAGGGAATCGGCATTTTGTCGAAAAAGAGATGCGGGAGATAGGGAATTCTCTAAACCAAACCAGAGACAAGGGATCATATAAAGAGCTCTTTAGCTATGCCATTCTACCCGTTATGCTCATCGGTTTCGGCTTAGCCATATTACAACAATTTTCTGGTGCCAATAACGTTACAGCCTACATGCAGGTTATTTTTAAGAAAGCAAATTTTAGTATCGAAAATGGTTTGTTAAATGCAGTCTTCTTTGGAATTGTATTTTTTGTTTTCACCATTCTGGCTATCCTCTTAATTGAAAAGATTGGCAGAAAAATGTTGATGTTGATAGGAACAGCAGGAATGGCTATTTTCCTTTTTCTTTTAGCCTGGTCTTTTAACAGTGACGCTATTAACGGCACATTGGTACTTATTTTCGTATTGGTTTATATTGCCATCTACGCCTTCACTTTAGCCCCCGTAACCTGGGTTTTAATATCGGAAATTTTTCCTAATTATGTTCGTAGCAAGGCCGTATCATTGGCTTCCTGCATGCTTTGGCTAGCCACTTTTATCGTTGTTTTAGTATCTCCCTATTTACTAAAATTAAGCCCTATTATCAATTTTGTCATTTTCGGGGTTTGTAATGTCATCGGGTTTTTCTTCGTCCTAAAATGGGTGCCTGAAACCAAAGGAAAATCTCTGGAAGAATTAGAAGAAATAATGATAAGAAAAAAGGAATAAAATTGCATCAGCTAAGCGCAATCCATTCCTTTTGACATAAATAAACCGGTAGGCATAGAATGTTTTGTAACCTAAAAATAAAACTATCCACCTGCCGGTTATTTTCAATATAAATAGTAACAAACGTTTGCATTTTTTAAAAGTGTCCTTATCTTTACGTTTTCAATAAAACTCTTATCATGAAGAAAAGCAACTTTTCTCTTTTGTTGTTATCTCTGGCTTGTGTCCTCTTTATTTTCCAAAGTTGCAGTTCAAAAAAGCAACAAAAAGGAGATAAAAAAATGGCTAAACTGGTGGATCAGGAACTTGATTTGGCAGTAAAGCAATATAAGGAATTCATGACCAATATTCCCGAGAACAAATCACCACGTACTTATGACAGTACAAAGGGAAAGATAACGACAATGGGAAAAACAGCCTGGACAGCGGGTTTCTATCCGGGAACTTTGTGGTATTTATATGAATATTCAGGAGATAGTGCGATCAAAACAGAAGCTAAAAAACAATTAAAGTTCATAGAACCGGATCAGCACTTTACTGGCTCTCATGATATAGGTTTTATGATGTATTGCAGCTTTGGAACCGCTTATCGAATCACCCAAAATCCACACTATAAAAAAGTACTATTAACCTCAGCAGCTTCTTTATCCACTCGATTTAATGATACTGTAGGTGCTATAAGATCTTGGGATTGGGGAGAATGGAAATTCCCTGTAATTATTGATAACATGCTCAATTTAGAGCTTCTTTGCTGGGCTTCCAAAAATGGTGGTAATCAAAAATATATTCAGGAAGCAAAATCTCATGCGAATGTCACAATGAAAAATCATTTTCGACCGGATTACAGTTCATTTCATGTAGTAAACTACGATCCTTCTACCGGAAAAGTAATCAGCAAAGGCACCTGGCAGGGTTTAGCAGATACTTCTGCATGGGCAAGAGGCCAAAGCTGGGGGCTTTATGGATACACCATGATGTATAGAGAAACAAAGGATTCTGCTTATCTAAATCAGGCAGAACACATTGCACACTATATTCTAACCAATCCTCATCTACCTGAAGATATGATTCCTTATTGGGATTATGACTCGCCCAAAATCCCCAATGCTTACAGAGATGTATCGGCAGCATCTGCCATGGCATCAGCATTCACGGAATTAAGTCAATTTGCAACGACTGATAAAAAAGCACAAAAATATAAAGATGCAGCTAAAACAATTCTCATAAGTTTGAGTAATCCGCCATATCGTTGTAAATTGGGAGAAGATGGTGGTTTTTTACTAAAACACAGTGTGGGTTCCAAACCCGGCGGAGTAGAAATAGATGTGCCACTCATTTATGCAGACTATTACTATGTAGAAGCACTTATAAGATATAAAAACTTATTTATAAACAAAAAATCATAAATAGTTATGAACACGAATTATGAAGTAAGATATGCAAGTAGTCCAAAAGAAGTAAAAGCAATGGATACCGCTGCATTAAGAGAAAATTTTTTAATTGACAACCTATTCGTTGCCGATAAAATTAATCTAACCTATTCCCATTACGATCGACTCATCGTGGGTGGCGTCTTGCCGGTAAAAGGTAGTTTAGCGCTTGACTCTATCGATCCGTTAAAAGCCGATTATTTCTTAGAAAGAAGAGAGTTGGGAATTATTAATGTGGGTAATGCCGGTAGCGTTTCAGTAGATGGAACATCTTATGATTTAGATTTTAAAGAAGCTCTTTATGTAGGTCGTGGTTCCAAAGAAGTGATATTCAGTAGCAATGCAGTAGATAAACCTGCTAATTTTTATATTAACTCAGCGCCTGCTCACCAAGCTTACCCTACTAAAAAAGTCACTAAGAACGAGGCTGAAATTGTAGAATTAGGTTCTTTGGAAACTGCAAATCATCGAATCATCAATAAATTATTGGTAAATAGTGTCGTACAGACCTGCCAACTCCAAATGGGTATGACGGAATTAAAAACCGGAAGTGTATGGAATACCATGCCGGCACATGTACATGATCGCCGAATGGAAGCCTATTTCTATTTTGAAGTCAAAGAAGGACAATCCGTAAGCCATTTCATGGGACAACCTGAAGAGACACGGCATATTTGGATGCAAGATAAGGAAGCTGTTATCTCTGCCCCCTGGTCAATTCATGCCGGCTCAGGCACCTCCAATTATACTTTTATATGGGGAATGGCAGGTGAAAACCTGGATTATGATGATATGGATAAATG
>DATGTY010000300.1:0-4987 GCA_035301605.1 Chitinophagaceae bacterium
GCAGAAGGGAAATTACCATATCTATTATTCGCATTAAATTTAGAAGAACCATCATGACGAAAGTTCAAAGTCAATAAATATTTACTTTTATAGTTATAATTAATTCTACCAAAAAGAGAGAATAATTTAGAGACAGATGAAGAGGAGGATGGTGCATCCTGTATCATTCCGGCGGGCGGAGTGGCTTTTTGTATTCCCGCAAACGCCTGATCCGCCGTAATGTCTTCCGGCAACCATTTGGTATTCACTCTTAATCCCCTTGATTTAGATTGATGAATCTCCTCTCCTGCTAATACAGTCAAATGATGATCATCATCGAAGCTGTTCTTATAGGTAATGGTATTGGAATTACTTATTCTGGTGTAATGAGAGTTTCGCATATCAACTACCGGCATTTGGGCATTTTGTCGAGCCACACTGGTTACTGTCCCATTAAAATCATGTCTTTTTCTATTACCAAAAGAGCCTCCCACTTGTCCTTTCAGAGTGAAATGATCTAAGAAATGGATTTTTAACCAACCATCTATATTGATATCGTTTCTCTTATCATGCCTCACCTCGTTTTGCACCAGTAGCAGAGGATTTACCAAGTTGGTTAATTTGGCATAATCAGGATCAAAGACCAGTCGATTAGAGACCTGCGTACCATACTCAAAGGGTCTGTATCTCACTGCATTTCTTAATCTATTTGTTTTTTGAGATCCGGTATTAGAAGTTCCCTGACCATCAATATTTCGACGACTATACCTCATTCGAATACCTGACTCCACTACTTTGGAAAATTTATGGCTAAACTTAAAAGAAGCCATATCTCTTTTATAACCAGATCCAAGCATAATCCCATCTTCGTCAAAGTGTCCTAAATTCAGATAATATTTTGTTTTCTCATTCCCTCCGGATAAGGAAACATTATGAGATTGCGTAAAAGCATTTCTCCCGAATATTTCGTCTTGCCAATTTCTAAAGGGCATGTTTTTATAAATATCCAAATCTTCCCATCTTCCATATCTGTCTTGGAAATTTTGAGCTAATTGAGGATCGCCATCGAAGTTGTATTGTTCATATTCATATTTTACAAAGTCATAAGGATTCATGACCGGTAATTTATTGACAATCTTTCTCATTCCAAAGTAAGCATTATAGGTAACTGTTGCTCTGGAATTAGCTCCACTTTTTGTAGTTATCAGTACGACACCATTGGAACCTCTGGAACCATAAATAGCCGTAGAGGCCGCATCTTTCAGTACATCAATGGATTTTATTTCGCTAGGAGATAATATAGATAAAGCATTATCCATTTCTATTCCGTCAACAATAAATAAGGGGGCATTATCCTGTGTAATAGAATTACCTCCTCTGACTCTTATCTCAACATCCGCTCCAGGACTACCTTGTGTTTTTTGAACCTGTACACCGGCTAATCTTCCGGCCAAAGCCTCCGCCACAGTAGCTACAGGAATATCTTTTAAATCCTCTCCGGTAATGGAGGAAACGGAACCGGTCAGGGACTCCCTCGTTGTTGTACCATACCCAATTGCCACTACTTCATCCAAGCTGTTGGTCTTTATTTCTAAAGCCACACGAACCGGTTTTCCCGGTCGGGCAGGTACCGTCTGTTTTTGATACCCCACATAACTGAATACTAAGGATACATTTTCTTTAGAAACGCCTTCTAATACAAATTCTCCCTTCGCATCAGTTTGCGTCCCATTTTGCGTTCCTTTTACAACGACTGTAACTCCGGGCAACGATTCGCCGGATTGAGCATCGGTTACACTTCCCGTAAGTGTTTTTGTTTGCCCCATACCTATCATTGGCAAACAAAATAAAACCAATAAGTAAAAAATTATTTTTTTCATATTCAAATTTAAATGGTGAGAAAATTTTCAATATTAAAAGTATCGCTAAATAGTTCAGGATTTAAAGTATCTCCATTGCCATCCCACGGAAAAGAAGGAACTCCCGGATCCTGATAAAAATTGGGATGTTTTTCACGAACAGTAAGTCTTATAATAACCAAGGTGGTCAAAAGAAAAGAATAGAACGTCTTTTTCTTAGTAAAGAAAGTAAAATTATAAATCATGTATTAAAAATTTCAATATACCAATCGTTTAGAATTAACTTTTAGGGGTTGTTGCATCAACAATTTTAGTCATTCTTTGAGCTATTAACAAAATTTTTCATTTATTTATTTACGAAATCGTTACCGGGAACGATTTCACAATGAATAAATTATAGAATATTATCCAAAAAATGCAGGATACTGCAGGACAGTCAGGTTAAAAAAAACAATTAATGTTGCAAATTTTATAAGAAACTGCTACCATTTTACCCCTCCTCCTCCCCTATCAGATCTACAGTTATGATTTTGCATAAAGAATCTCAATAAGCGTTAAATAGAAAGCATCCATAGCTGCGTTCCTTGCTATGGGTTATACTATATTAGCACCAGAAAAAAAAGAAGGTATAACACTTGTTTCAATGTAAATGATAAGGCGGATCATAGGGTTTAAAGTACCCGAAACATCACTTGTATTTTCCGGATTCTTTGCCGGTTTACTATGAAACCTTTTGCATATCTACAAAAAATCCTCTCTGACAGGAGCAAAAACATCTATTAAACTTCCTGCCTCCAAGGCCATAACCCCATGTGGAGCATCAGGTTCAACAAAGAAACTATCTCCTTTCTTCAATTTTCTTTTTTCTCCATTGATTGTCACTTCAAAAACTCCACTTTCTACAAAAGTTACCTGTCTGTGAATATGATGATGAACCGTACCTATAGCACCCTTTTCAAATTGAACATGAGCCATCATTAGTTGGTCATCATACCCGAGAATTTTTCGCTGTACTCCCTGATCAACAGATTCCCAGGCTATCTTATCCGAAGCAATAAAAGCTTTTTTTGTACTCATTTTTTTATTTTTGATGAAATGTAATAAATATTTTATTGTTGAGAGAAACCATAACCATTTTTAATCAATCCATTAGACTGCGCAATCGTTTCTGAAGGTATTGGAAGGAGATAACGCGGAGGAACGCCGCCTGAATAAGCCGATTTGGGATACCCCTTAAATATATTGCCTAAATACTGATCTTTATTATTTACAATTTCTATTCCCCATGGTGTTTTTTCATAACCCTTTGCCTCCAAATCTGCAGCCTCCGAACCATTAGGATCAATATAATCGTTAATTCCCTGAATAGCCAGATTTCGTTTCCCGGAAGAAGCAGTAAAACCTTCAGAGGACCATTGATTACAATTGCCGCGCCATCCCGGATACCGGATAGGATAAGTTGGATCTGTTGAAGGAACTTCACATTGCGTAGTTAACATATCATTCATTCCATAATCCGCAACATTCACTGGTTTAACCCAAATATAATTTGAAATAGTATTCCCATTAGAGAAAGTGTAAAACCCTTGACTTTCAAGTCCTTGAATCATCGCATTCTGTTTCTGTCTGAGTTTATTAATTGCTTTTGGTAATCTGCCGGTACGAATAAGATCATAACGTCGAAATCCTTCCCCACAAAGCTCAAATGCACGTTCTTTTTGGATGGCAGCTTTTAATGCATCTCCGGACAAACCCGCTACATAATCCGTGACCATTGTTTGTTGGTCTTCAGGTAAAAAAGATCGCCGACGCACTTTCTTTAGTTCCGTTTTAGCCTGTCCATCCTGACCCAAATCAGCATTCACCTCGGCAAGCATTAGGATAACATCTGCCATTCTCATTTGCGGCCAGTTAATACCAGAACTACGCTTACTATCTGTATAAGGATCTGCCATCCGACTTTCATCCCACTTATTATTGGCCAGTCCTCCTTTTTCTCTGGAACCGGGATCAAAATTTATCAACACCTCAGAGCAGCTTCCCGAGTTTGATGTTACAGCTACCGTGACAGCTCTTCTGAGATCTTTAGAATTATAACTTCCATAGTAGAAAGAAGCATAAATTCGACTTTGACCATACGATTTACAAGGATAAGCATTGGAACTTCCTCCTCCCGAAGGACGACCAAATGCGTAAGGTCGCTCAGAATTACTAACGGCTCGGGTAATCCCCACTTCGAAAAGAGAGGCAGGACTAACTTGCAAATTCATATTCATCTGGAAATTATATTGAAATGGATTATCAAATCCTTCTCCTCGGGGATCATCTGTAATGAGATGAGCTGTTCCGGAATTATTTACCGCCATTTTGAGGTATTTTTGAGCAGTCTGATAATAACTTTTTTGCTTTTCCCCTGTGGGACGGGCATACATAGCATTCCACTTAGTGTTTCCCTGTTTTTCAAATTGAACATCGCCATAATCGACAGAATGATCTGTACGTAACAAGCTATAGCCCGCGGCATACAAAGCCATTTTCCCAATCAGGGCATGAGCAAAAGTACTTGAAAAACGTTCTGCGTTAATACCATTTTGACCTAATTGATACATAAGGGAAGATGCCTTCTCTAAATGCGCTATCTCAGAATCATAAATTTTAAAACGTGAAGTTAAGCCCGCACTATCAGTTTGTTTGGCATTACGGATCGTCTCTTTAAAATAGGGAACATCCCCAAAATATCTAATCAGATTAAAATAGGAATAAGCCCGAAACACCGCTGCTTCACCATATAACTGCGTCCAATCGTTTGCCTTATTAGCTTTTACCGCCTTTTGATAGCCTTCTTTTTTTTCTATAGCCTGCATGATTAAATTAGCCCGATTGGCAATTTTAAAAAGATTGGTCCAGGCTTCTTCGGATGCTGACCAATTAATAGCCAGGTCAGAGGCATAAAGTTCCTCAGGAACATGCCTGACCTGGCAAGAATAGCATTCAGGATGATGTTCAATATCGGAACCGACAACATCAATGGCATAAAACAAACCACTGTATGCATCTCGCCACAAATCATACTCTCCCATGACTACTTTATAAGCCTCAGAGGGCGAAGAGAATACAAATCCCTGATCAACATCAGATAGCGATTGTAC
>DATGTY010000301.1:0-10760 GCA_035301605.1 Chitinophagaceae bacterium
CTGGGAGACATTCTTTCTATTATGGAAGAAACGCTGGCAGGCATGCGTGTTGTGAAGGCTTTCAATGCAGAAGACCAGCGAAAAAGCCGATTTATGGGAGAAAATAATCACCTTTTTCATATTAAAAATAGCATTTACCGACGAAGAGATTTGGCTTCTCCTATGTCAGAATTTCTAAGTATCATCGTACTTTGCATCGTTCTATATTTTGGCGGACGCATGGCACTTGGGGCCGATCAAGTGGTAAGTGCAGAAAACTTTATCGCTTATATTGCCATTTTTTCCCAAATCATTTCTCCCCTAAAATCCTTTTCCACTGCCGCTTATAATATTCAAAAAGGCAGTGCCAGTGCGGATCGAATTCAAAACACGCTAGAAGTAAAAGAAGCTATTACAGAGAAACCGGATGCACACCCCATCTCTGATTTCAAAAATTCTATTGCCTTTTCTGATGTTGACTTTGCTTATCATAAGAAAACAATATTGAAAAATATAAATATTGAGATTCCTAAAGGCAAAATGATAGCCCTTGTTGGGGCTTCCGGAGCCGGAAAATCTACACTTGCCGATCTCATACCAAGATTCCATGATGTAAAAAATGGGGCAATAAAAATTGATAGCATCAATATAAAAGATTACAAAATAAAAGATCTTCGCAATTTGATGGGAATTGTCACCCAAGAACCTATCTTATTCAATGATACCATCTTCAACAATATCGCATTAGGAAGTCCAAATGCCACTAAGAATCAGGTAGAGATTGCAGCTAAAGTAGCCAGTGCACATACCTTTATCATGCAGAAAGAGCATGGTTATGATACCAATATCGGGGATAGAGGCAATCTGCTTAGTGGTGGAGAAAGACAAAGAATAACCATTGCCAGAGCAGTACTAAAAAACCCGCCAATTCTTATTTTGGATGAAGCCACTTCTTCTCTGGATACAGAAAGCGAACGTTTCGTTCAGGAGGCAATAGATAAGCTAATGGAAAATAGAACCACGGTAGTCATTGCCCATCGCCTATCAACTATTCAAAATGCGGATGAAATTATTGTTTTGAACCAGGGAGAAATCGTAGAGCGAGGGAAACATAAAGCACTTATAGACAAGGGTGGATATTACTACCGACTGGTCAAAATGCAACAATTTGATTAATCGATTCACCTCAAAAAAATCCTATCCTATGCCACATCAGGAAAAGCCCTACTCTCCCTACCTCACCTTTGATCGGGAAGAATGGGCTGAATTAAAAGATAATGAAATTATCCACATATTAAAAAAAGACATCAATCGATTAAAAGCTTTAAATGAACCACTCACACAAGAGGAAGTTCAGAAAATCTATTTACCTCTTTCCCGACTTTTGGATTTTTATGTAAAAGCCAGTGGAGAATTATATACTGTAACAGATAAATTTTTACATACCCAAAGCAAAAAGGTACCTTTTATCATAGGCATTGCCGGAAGTGTGGCCGTTGGGAAAAGTACAACTGCAAGAGTATTACAACATCTTTTAAGCCTGTGGCCGGAGAGTCCGAAAGTAGAATTAGTCACAACCGATGGTTTTCTTTATCCCAATAAAATATTAGAAGAAAGAGGACTCATGAAAAGAAAAGGCTTTCCTGAAAGTTACAATACCCGGAGATTGATTCATTTTCTCGCCAATATAAAAGCTGGAGTTCCTAAGATTCCGGTACCGGTTTATTCTCATCTCTACTATGATATCCAAAATGAAGATACCCGCTGGATTCATGAGCCCGACATCGTCATATTGGAAGGGATTAATGTATTACAAGGCAGTGGAGGTACAGAAGATATCAGAGACGCATTTGTATCCGACTTTTTTGATTTTTCAATCTATGTAGATGCAGATCCCAAGCATATCAAACGTTGGTATATAGAACGTTTTGAAACTTTAAAAAAGACGGCCTTTAAAAATCCAAAGTCCTATTTCAAAAGATATTCCCATCTTTCAGAAACCAAAAGCAGAGCTACAGCAGCTAAAATATGGGAAGAGATTAATCAACCCAACCTAGAAGAAAATATACTAACAACAAGGAATCGGGCTAAACTCATCCTTAGAAAAGGACAGGATCATTTTGTGGAACAAGTGTTATTAAGAAAACTTTAACGTCTCTCTTTTTGAACTAAAGGAATTCTTATCTATGACTGTATTACAAAGAAATGAGTAACACACCTTCGTTCCAAAAATAGAAAGGCAAGCTTCAAAAGCCTGCCTTTCATATTGTTAAACCCTTTAACAATGACGATGTTGGCATAAGGTTTGTTTCATAAAACAATGAGATCTTATTATTTAAACTAAAACAATTTGAGTTATGAAACGTATCATTCCAATGGCCGCAGCCGGTTTATTTCTGGCTACTGCCGCATTCGCCACTGTCGGTTCAACGAACCCATTGACGGTTAATGATCAGTCTGCAATTACGGATACTATTCCAACTGAGCAGACTCAGCCGACACCACAGACTCAGCCAACTCCACAAAAAACGGAGGAGCAAAATCCAATGATGACTGAGCCCACAAAAACAGACACCGAACCTCAATTGAACCAGGAAAAGCAGAAAACTTCTCCTTTATTAAAGGAAGAAGATTCTACAGAAACTGATTCTCTTGAGAGTCAAGGATTCTAAATTGTAAATATGAAAAGAAAAGAGACTGTCTGACCCTTAGACAGTCTTTTTTCATTTAATATATTTACTACACAAACATAATCTATTTTTCGAGTTTCACCAACCAATAGTTCTTTTTCCCACGCTGTATTAACAAATAATTATTAAGAATAAGGTTATTTTCAGAAACTTGAGTTTCTATTCCTTCTATTTTTTCTTTATTCACACTTATTCCTCCACTTTGAACAGCTTTCCTAGCCTTCCCTTTAGATGGGAAAATTCCTGTTTCAGCTAAAAAACCGACTATATCAGGTGCTTCATTCAGACTTTCTTTAGCAATAGTAACCTGTGGAACACCATTGAGCACCTTCAGCAGTTGTTTTTCATCCAGCGCTTTCAATACTTCAGTAGTTCCCTTTCCGAAAAGCACCTGAGAGGTCTTAATAGCCAATTCATACTCTTCTTTTCCATGCACAAATACCGTAATCTCCTCCGCAAGTTTCTTCTGTAACAAACGTAAATGCGGCGTTTCCTGATGTGCCTTAACCAACTCTTCAATTTCGTCTTTTGAGAGGAAAGTAAACGTTTTAATATACCGTTCAGCATCAGCATCAGCAGTATTTAACCAAAACTGATAAAACTGATAAGGGGTTGTTCTTTCTGCATCTAACCAAATATTCCCTCCTTCGGTTTTACCAAACTTTCCACCATCTGCCTTGGTCACCAATGGACAAGTAAAGGCAAAAGCTTCGCCCCCATCTTTCCTCCGGATAAATTCTGAACCAGTAACAATATTCCCCCATTGATCAGAGCCTCCCATCTGCAACTTACAATTTTCATTCTTGTATAAATGATAATAATCGTACCCCTGAATCAACTGATAAGAAAACTCTGTAAAAGACATCCCTACCTCACTATTCAATCTTTTCTTTACGGAATCTTTCGCCATCATATAATTAACGGTAATATGCTTCCCCTGGTCACGTATAAAATCCAGAAAAGTATAATTTTTAAACCAATCAAAATTGTTGACTACTTTGGCCGCATTCTCTTTTCCATCATCAAAATCCAAGAATTTTTCCAATTGCAGTTTCACCCCTTTTAGATTTTTCTGTAAAGTATTTTCATCTAAAAGTGTACGTTCTTGAGATTTCCCGGTAGGATCTCCTACCATTCCGGTAGCCCCCCCCACCAAAGCAATGGGTCGATGTCCTGCTTTTTGCAAGTGTACTAATAATAAAATAGGCACTAAGCTACCAATATGCAAGGAATCGGCAGTAGGATCAAAACCTATATATCCGGAAGTTACTTCTTTATTTAATTGCGCTTCGGTACCGGGCATGATATCCTGTATCATCCCTCGCCATTGCAGCTCTTCTATCAGTGTATTCATTTATCCAAAAGTTTGTGCAAATTTACAATAAATCGGAATTGATTTCCAGAATAGTATGCTACAATTATACGAAAGATCCTTATCACTAGAAATAACCCAGGAACTTATTGTATGACACAACCTCCTCAAGCCAGCGACTGAGCCTTTAAGACATACTTCCCCACCATATCAAATTCCAGATTTACCGCATTCTCCTCCTTCATCTCTTTCATACTCGTATGCTCTAGTGTATAAGGGATGACAGCTATAGAAAAATGATCTTCAGAGACCTCAAAAGCAGTCAGACTAATTCCATTTACTGCAATAGATCCCTTCTCAATAACCAAAGCAGAAAATTTTTTCGGAAAATGGAAAGTAAAAACGATACTTCCTTCTTTTTCCAGCCGCGCTACACATTCCCCTACCGTATCCACATGGCCCTGTACAATATGTCCATCCAATCTCTTCTCCAGTGTAAGTGCACGTTCTAAATTAACAGAATCTCCTGTTTCTAATTGATTTAAATTCGTTTTTGCAAGTGTTTCTTCCACCGCTTCTACCTGATGTACACCGCCTTCTGTTTTTAATACCGTCAGACAAGCACCATTATGCGACACACTCTGATCTTCTTTCAAAGAAGCACTAATGGATGAAGAAATAGAGAAAATCAAATTACCCTTTTGTTTCTTTATTTCTTTCACCGTACCCACGGTTTCTACAATACCTGTAAACATAGAACTTTTATATTTTTATGCAATTTACAGCTACTATCCTTTAAGACAATAGAGCATCCCAAAATGCATTATTTAAACGTCTAGTACAATAACAAAAAAGGTTATCGATACTCAAGTCGTATTTTCCGTGATCCAAGGAGGTAATACTAAACCCGTTTTAGAACAACGACTTGAATACTCATCTTTAAATTTCAAACTATAAAGGATACTCAATTCGATATACCACAAACATAGCTGGACTGCTTCAGATAATGTTTTAACACTTATTTTATCAAGTTTCTTTCTCTTTTTTTGTTGGAAGTGAATGATAGCATTCCTAATCTGTACAACAGCTTCAATTACATCTATACAGCTATACGTCCTTCTGTATTCTTCTAAAGATGAAAATTCGCTTGGGACACTCTTATCTTTGATTGATAACTGAGAGACTAAAAGTCTTAGTTTAGATGCAGCAGAAATCTTTTTAGCATCTTCTCCTAAGATTAATTTTTTATTCTCAACAATCAACCAATTATAGAGTAATTCCAAGGCAGTCTGTGCCATAATCAAAGATCCTTCTAAACCGCCTTTATTACAGTTCACTTCTGTGTACCAATGAACAATAGACAACAGAAAGGACTTGTTCTCATTACTTTTCTTCCAAACACTCTAAAATTCCGAGAAAAGGCTATTCAAATAGCTTGACGATCCTGTATTACACCAACTATGTTTATATCTAAAAATATCATTTCTATAGCTTCTAACCTCTATTAAACACTCCTAACTATCCCCCTAATCCACGTAGGTAACCTTCATAATATCCTTCACCCCTCTGATTTCCTTTTTTGACAAATTCCCAAATTTCTTCACAACTCTTTTACGATCAACTGTTCTTATTTGGTCTAACACGATTCTTCCTTTTGTATTCCCTTCCTTTATTTTAACCCTTGTTGGATATGACTTTGAACTACTCGTAATTGGGGCAATCACAATTGTTCGGAGATATTTATTCATTTCATCGGGTGAAATAACTAAGCAGGGTCGTGTTTTTTTCATCTCGCTACCTATGGTAGGATCTAAATTCACTAACACAATCTCATACTGACTTATTTCCATTCTTCAAAAGCTTCATCCTGAAAAACATCCGCTATCAGCAATTGATCATCTCCATTTTCACTCATTGTTTTAAATTGTTTTTCCCAGCCCTTTCTTGGATTGGGTTTCGATTTTAGAACAATTTCTCCCTTCCTCAAAATCAATTCTACGCTATCCGTAATTTGATATTCTTTCAAAATGGTCTTTGACAATCTGATGCCTTTCGAATTACCTATATTTATTATCGGGATCTCCATTCTTTTTTTATTTTATAATTACAAAGTAATAACTTTTACTTCGAATTTCCAAACCCTATGATTTTACTGTTCTTCTATGGCGAAACTACTTCTAACTCTAAACCTGTAGCACTAGAAAACGTAATGGATTGCAAATCCTTTTTGTCTATAATAAAAGAAACTTCTTTATCTATTTTTTTTATCTGTTCTCTTAAAGCAAATAAAGCATCTCGATCTGAAATAAAAAAAGCTAATCGATCAACAGTACCACTACCATAGAAGCTTTTTGGGGCAGCAGAAGTAAATAGAACATCTACATAATTTCCGGGTGTATCCGTTACTGCATAGCGAAATCTATCACCTTTTTGCGCCACCAACCGATGATTCAGATATTGCATTAACATAGTCTCCGTACGACCATAACTACGTTCCCAAATTTCTACATTATACAACCCCCTAAGTGCATTTTCCACTGCAATATTGGGATTCTCAATTCCGGATCTTTGATCCTTATCATTAAACACCAACTCCAAACCTAATCCATCTCTATCTTCAAAATATACCACTACTTCGCCCTCAAATCTTTCTTGAGGATGTTTATAAGGTACATTATACTGTTCAAACCGATTCAACCAGAATTCCATTGCCTTTGCAGAGACCGAAAAGGTAGTAGTATTTACCATCGCCGTGCCATGGCGCCCCTGCTTTTCCTCTTCATAAGGAGAAAAACTCAAAATAGCCTGTGACATCCTTTTTCCGGTACCGAAAAACACATGATTTACCTCCGGATTATCCCAATAGGCTTGCTTTTTAATAAAATGAAGACCAAGGACTACGGTATAAAAATCCGTAGTCCGTTGTAGGTCTGATGAAAAAGCTGAAACATGATGAATCCCTGATACCTGAGACTTCATATTCATAATATACTCCTATTCTAAAGTTCCAAATTTCCCATTTTGAAAATCTTCAAATGCCTGAATTAACTCCGCCCTTGTATTAAGAACAAAGGGACCTTGTGCAGCAATAGGCTCTTTAATCGGTTCTCCACCAAGAACCAAAACAATAGCACCTTCCGAAGCCTCTATGGTAAAATCTGTCCCCTCATTTCCAAATAAAACAAAATGATCAGTAGATACTTCTTTCTCTCCATTAACAACCACTTCTCCTTCAATAATTAAAATCGCAGTGGTATAGTTTGCAGGAAATGAGAAATCAGCCTTTTTGCCATGTTTTAGCTTAGCATTAAACAAATGAACCGGCGTGAATGTGGAAGCCGCCCCTTTCGTTCCTTTATATTCTCCGGAAATAACTTCAATTTCTCCAGCTCCGCCTTCTAGCGCATATCTCCCCATACTTTCTTTCGTAATAGACTGATATTTAGGAGCGCGCTTTTTATCCTCTGCCGGCAGGTTTACCCAAAGCTGTACCATTTGAAATTCTCCTCCCTTTTTACTAAATTCTTCCTCATGGAATTCTTTGTGTAAAACACCATTTCCTGCAGTCATCCATTGAACATCCCCTTCTTTAATCACACCACCGCCACCGCTACTGTCGTTATGAGCAACACTGCCTTTATAGGCAATAGTGACGGTTTCGAACCCTTTATGAGGATGTACCCCAACCCCTCTGGGCGTATCAGAAGGCGGAAAAGTAAATTTAGAATTGTAATCCATTACCAGAAATGGATCCATTCTTTGAAAGTTTAATCTCGGATCACCGGGAATAAATCCATGCACTCTAAATCCATCTCCAACAAAATGTGGTCTTGGCGGTGCGATAACTGCTTCTACATTTTTAATAGACATCATTACTCCTTTTATTATTTTATACAAAATTAAAGGAAGTAAAATTAGGAGTGGTTCTCCTATGTTAATAAAAAAATTGGGCTCTATGCTGTAGGGTGAAAGCTATATTCATTAAGTATCCTGCATTAAGTGTTCTGCCATAGGCTTTATGCTTTCAATCACAGTTCCAAAATATTTCCTTTCCTATCTATCTTAAAAGCATCTACCGTTTCCTGATTAACATCTTCAACAACTACTTTAATATATTTTCTAGTCACTTCAAAATGTGCCACATCTTTTTGACCCACTACCAAAATAGGGTAATCATTTCCCGACTTCCCTCCCGGATTAATTCTTTTAAAACGATGCCAATGACCGGAAATAACCAAATCCACATTGGCTTTATTGGCTAATTTCGTCCATTTTTCATTCTGACCATCTACCCATCCCCAATGAGGATCATGCACCAATAAAATCCTGAAGGGCGCATCCTTTAAAGCTTTACTAGTATCTACGTACTTTTTAACCCAGGCAAACTCATCAGCTCTATAGTCCTTCAAATCATTTAATCCTGAATATACATTGGTAGAATCAGGCTTATCTTCTCCGGAATCGATCACTATAAAATGAGCGGGGCCTTCATTAAAAGTAAAATAAAAATTCCCGCCATGGTAAGGGAAGTAATCAAACCAATGACGCGCATAAGGACCTCTTAGATCATGGTTTCCCCGAACGTACAAGAAAGGAATTTTTTGGTTTAATCCATCGGCAATAGGAGTAAGGAATTTATTAAATATTTGTTTCTGACTAACAACATAATTCAGCGCATCTCCTGTTTGAACAAAAAAATCTGTTTTAGACCAATCTACGAGATTCATAAGCTCCTTTATTCGTTCCACATTTTCATGAGTATCTGAAATAGAGCTAAAATGAATTTCGGATTTATTTCTATCAAAAGTAGTGAAAGAATACACCGGACTCTCCACCCATTTTCCCATAACAGGCCAATAAGGCTTAATTTTTACAACTCTGCGAGAACGCACTTTATAATTATAGGTTTGACCAGGGTGTAAATCTGAAAGTCTGATCCATTGAAAAGTACCTATAGCCAACAAACCATGCGCCTGTCTTACTGCAACTTTTTTATTTTCCGGCGCTCCCTTTTCCCAATAAATAACCTGAGACTGACTCATAGAATCCGTTAACCACGCCACAGTCATTCCTGTTTCAGAAGGATCAATTAAATAAGGATCTTGTAGGACGACCGGTTTTATATCTTTCACAGGATATGGTTCGTCAGCACCTTGAGCACAAGCATTCCTGACACCAGCAACAGCAAGGAAAAGAAATAATATACCTAAATATTTTTTCATTCTACTAAAAATTATGTAAAACAGAGCAAACCAAACCTTACTCTTATTTTATCTTTTCATATATCAACAAAAGCCTGTTTATCTCTACTGTGGATTATCGGTAGCCAAGACGACTCGAACGCCAAGTTCCTGTGAAATTTGCATCACATTCACCAAAGACTCAATAGGTACATTTTTATCAGCATTTACCACAATAGTTGCCCCTTTTTCGGAAGTACTCAATTCAGGGATGATGGCATCTTTCAACTGATTAAATGGAACAGCCGTCTTACCTACATAGAATTGATTATTCTCATCTATAGAAACAACTACAGTCTGTTTTGCCTTGGTATTGCTTTCTGCCTTAGGCAACATCACTTTAATCACATTGGGATTAGCCAAGGTAGCCACAATGAGGAAGAACATCACCAAAATGAAAAGAATATCATTCAGGGCGCCACTTTCCACATGAGCTTCAGACTTAAATTTATTTCTTCTTAAATCCATAATAGCCGTCCTTTTTAATCTGTTGTAGGCTCATGTAAAACATCAATAAACTCTGCCGAAGAAGCCTCCATTCGATTAACCAATTTATCCACCTGCGCCGTTAAATAATGATGACCAATATAAGCAAGAATACCGATAACCAATCCGGCGGCAGAGGTAACCATTTTTACATAAATACCTCCAGCAATTACTCCCAAAGAAAGATCAGAGGTTACCGAAATATCAAAAAATAATTGAATCATACCAGCAATAGTACCCAAGAATCCAAACATAGGTGCAATCGCAGCTATCATAGAAAGAACAATCAGATTCTTTTCGGCCTGATAAACATGTATTTTCCCGGTATTTTCCATAGCTTTTTCGATGTATTCAATCGGTTTACCAATTCGAATAATTCCTTTTTCAATCATTCTACCAACCGGGTTCTTTGTATTTTTTGCTAAAGATTTCGCTGCACTCACATTGCCCGTCGTAATATGATCACGAATCATATTCATGAAGTTATCATCTATTCTATTGGCTTTTTTGATAGCTAAATAGCGTTCAAAGAAAAAGTAAATGGCAATAGCTAACAGCAGTGCCAAAGGAATCATCAAAACGCCACCTTTCACCAACATGCTCCAGAGGTTGATATGCATATTACTTGCCGGCTCAGTTGCTTGCGCAACCTGATTGATTTGTCCTACGGTATCTGCGGCTGCCATCTGTAAATTGGAATCTTGAATTTGCAATAATGTGCCTAACATTTATGAAGGTTTATATTATTCAATGAGTAAATCTTAATAGGCCTAATAGGTACGAGATATAATAAAACGCCCAAATTTAATAAAAAAGAAACATTGTTTCATACCTCCCGTCAATTTTTCTTATTATTTAACGGATTTTTTAGCTTGCCGTAGAATATTCTCTGTAACAAAATACCTCACATTCCTTATTCATACTACCTAACAGTCCAATTGTCTAGTGCCCTACCTTTTTCTGTAACAGGCTTACCTGATCTTGCAATTGACCAACAACATCTGCCAAATGCGTGACATTTAGTTGTTGATTTCGATTTATTTTATTGATTAT
>DATGTY010000302.1:0-20744 GCA_035301605.1 Chitinophagaceae bacterium
TTCGGGAAGTTAGCGTAGTGATTTCCAAACAAAAGATAGAGAAGGATTTCAAATCCTTTACCGATTATAACTATTTCCTAAATACTAATCTAAAGGTAGCTCATATTCCTAGTTGAGCATCAGGGAGAAATTGATATTCAAAATTCATTTTAGGAATTTGCCTTGTTGAGCTTCTCCTGAATACGATTATGTTTTATTTAGACTACCGATAAATTTAAAAGCATTGATTATTAGAATCTGATCGATTGTTGATGCAATATAGATTGACTAAATCTTTGACCATTCTTTCCTTTTTTTAATAAATGACCAAAAAGAGAAAGTTTGGTTCGATTTATGTAATGATTTCCAAGGAAATGTTAAAATATTATTGATTTAAAGAATAATTTACTTATCTCATGGATATTGCTAACCCTGACCTCTTTCAGTTTTTAGTAGATAATTATTTAGGTTTACTTTCTGTGATCATCTTGCTAGTTGCTTTTTTTAATAATTATGCATTGATACCTAAGGTGATTTGGGTCGTCCATCAGAAAAAATTGTATAAAGAGGTGAATGGTCGTAGTGCGCATAATGATCAGACATCGACTTTGGCCGGAGTGGCCTTTTTCATTACGTTTGTTCTGATACTGTCTATATTACAAGGAGGGTATAATAGTGCTGTAGGAAATAATGTTATCGCTGCAATTACATTGGTTTTTATGGTTGGAGTGAAAGATGATTTAGTGGTATCTTCAGCTAAAACTAAGTTCATAGGACAGGTGGTAGCTGCACTTTTTGTTGTTTTGTCATCTTCTACCCGAATTGAAAATCTTCATGGATTTTTAGGGCTTACGGTTTTGCCTCCTTTTGTTGGCGCTGCTATATCTGTATTTATCTTGTTAGCCATAATTAATGCTTATAATCTTATTGATGGAGTCAATGGTTTGGCTGCTATTATAGGAATTGTGATTTGTTCTACATTTGCATGGAGTTTTTATGTGATGAATGCTATTTTCTTTTTAATGATTAGTTTGGTCACTATTGGAATACTTTTTGGCTTTTTACCACATAATTTTGCCAAAGGAGATAGGCGTATCTTTATGGGCGATTCGGGTTCCTTGATGATTGGTTTGATTATAGGGATGTTGACACTAAGAGTGATTACATTAACGGAGCATCCGAGTCTTATGAGATTTGCTTTAGCTCCTGATCATAGAATTTTATTTGCATTATCGGTATTGTTTATTCCTACCTTTGATACCTTGCGTGTTATGGTACTGAGATTGAGTAAAGGAAAAAGCCCATTTAGTGCTGATGCAAATCATACCCATCATATATTATTACGGGCGGGATTCTGCCATTGGCAGGTTAGTCTGCTTCTTGGGATCATTAATTTAGGAGTGATTGTATTGTATATGAATCTGGGTTTCTTTTTTTCATCAACAGTTGTCTTATTTGTGGGCGTTATTCTATGTTATCTCATTCTGTACTATGTCTGTTATAGATTATCGCTCAAATATCCGGAGACGGAAGCAAGTTTAGTGCCTAAAGCTGAAGGCACTAAAGCAAAAAGCCTAACACAGAAAGCGTAAAGCTGAAAATAGAAATAGGAAAACAGATAACGGAAAACAGGGTATTGCTTATAGCAGTTATTCGTCCTTCTGAGCAGAGTCGGAGGGGTATTTAACAGCATCCCCTGCTTGCGGAACAGCTTTCTTTATAAATGTGCGAATAAGGTGACTGGCTTTTTTATTATCTTCCTTCCTGAGATACATCATGTGTCCACTTTGGAAACCATGCCATTCTATACGGTCATCTAACCGGTCGTTTTGATTGATTTGCCAGATAGAATATTTCGCATTGAAATAATCACAGGCGCCGTCAAAATATCCGGAAAGAACCATTAAATGTAAATTGGGATTCCCCAGAAGTGCTTTTTGTAACGCTCTACCGGCGTGATTTTGGTCTCTGTCCCAAGGCCATACATTTCCAAACATCTGATATTTTAAATCTGTTTTGAAATTGAGCTTCTCTCTGAGGTAGTAATTGATTGCAGGAGTGAAAGAATGTAGCCACGAATTCAGCTCGGCGTTATAATCGGGGCGCGTTCCTGCATTTTGTCTATCCACACCAAGATAACGAGAATCTAACCGCCCTACTGTAAAGCCTTTATCTCGTAATAAATCCTTCCAATAGAAATTTCTGGGAATAATAAGATTGTGTTGTAGTACATCTTTTTTGGATATACCAGAATAAAGCGCTATTTGTTTAGCTATTTTTTCTTTTTTTGATGGGCTGAGTGATCCCCCTCTGACAAGTGCCGGTATATATTCTTCAATAGTAAAATTTTCTACTTCATCCAATAAATCCGTTAGTTTCCTTTGCTGTAAAGAATTGTTGAGCGCATGGTGATACCATGCTGTAGCAGTATAATAGGGGAGAAGAGAAGCGTCTTTTACCGGACCGGTGCGATCAATACCTAAATCAGTTGGAGAAACTAAAATGACCCCATCCAGATACATCCATTGTTTTTGTTGTAGAATTTGTGCCAATCCGGATACGCGTGTCGTTCCATAACTTTCTCCAATAAGGAATTTCGGAGAACGCCAACGATGATGACGGCTTACAAAAGTATTTATCCAGTCTGATAGATAATTGATATCTGCATTTACACCAAAGAATTTGTCTTGGTCTATATCCTGGTCAATGATTCTGGAGAAACCCGTATTCACCGGACATACATAAACGATATCGGTAGCGTCCAATATGGCATCCGGATTATTGACAATGCCATAGGGCTCAACAGGATAGCCTTCATCATCTATTTTTAGCCTTTGAGGGCCGGTGAAGCCAATATTCATCCATACACTGCCCGTGCCGGGACCACCATTGAAAGAAATCATCAACGGTCGCTTGCTTCTGTCTTCAATTCCATCACGTTTGTAATAAACATAAAATAGCGATGCAATGATATGACCGTCTTTGGCATACACGGGTTGCGTTCCTGCGATAGCGGTATAAGAAATATTTTTTCCTTGTATAGTGACTTGATGTTGGGTTTTAACCATTGTGTCTGCTGGGAGATACCTACCCTGCAGGTGTTGATAGGGATTATTATCTTGGGCGAAAGAGCTGTTGATACCCAGCAATAAGAGAAGGAGAGTAAACGGAATAACTTTTGGATTCATAAAATAGAATTATTGTGTCCTTGAAGGATTAGGATGCTAATGTACAAAAAGATGCCGAGATTATATTGATATGGTAAAGCTTGCGCATTGTTTTTAGACTGTCTTTAATGAGGACTTGAATGGGGATAATAAATGCTGTTATAAAATATTTCTTCGGAACGTTCGTAATGACGTGGAGATATCAAAATAAATCCTTATTGAAAGAAGCCTATCTGTACCAATACGATAATCAGAATACCTACCACAATTCTATACAGACCAAACCATTTAAAACCGTGTTTTTGAAGGTAATTGATGAAAGATTTGATTGCGATTAATGCTACAATAAAGGCAACTACATTCCCGAGAATTAGTAATAGAATATTGCGACCATCAGTCAGTATTTCGGGTTGTTCTAAAAAAGCTTGTAATAATTTATAGCCTGTAGCTGCTGCCATGGTAGGTACAGCAAGGAAAAAGGAGAATTCGGCTGCTAGTTTGCGGGTCATTTTCTGTTGCATTCCGCCAATAATAGAAGCTGCACTTCTGCTGACACCGGGAATCATAGCAATACACTGCCAAAAACCAATAATGAAAGCATTCTTGGTTTTCATGTCTTTTTCGTGATCAATTTTTGGATGCTTAAACCAATTATCTACGAAAAGCAAAACAATCCCACCTAACAATAACATGATTCCTACAATCAATGTACTTTCTAATAGCTGATCTATTTTATCGGCAAATAAAAATCCCAATATGAGTGCCGGAATAACCCCGATGATGATTTTTTTGTAAAAATCAATACGACTGAAGTCAAAGAATTTTTTCCAATAAAGAACCACTACGGCCAATATAGCACCTAGCTGAATGACAATTTCGAAAAGTTTGGTGAAAGCATCTGAATCTATTCCCATCCAGGAGCTCACAATAATCATATGTCCTGTAGAGGATATAGGTAGAAATTCTGTTAGTCCCTCTACAATAGCGAGGATAATCGATTGTATGATATTCATAAGTAACTGCTAAGCTTCAATAGAAAGAGGTTCGGATCATCAATGGCTTTCTTCTGTTTTAGGTTTTTTCATTATGGCATAAATCTCAATGAGTACGCCGATAATGATGACAATTGGAGAAAGCGTGATTCTTCTGAAGCTGTAAATTTGATTCGGATGGAATTCATTAAGATTAGGAGATTTTCCGCCAATCATGAGTAGATAGCCGATGATAATAACAACCAGACCAACAATCATGAATAGATAATTGGATTTGGTAAAAGGAAAAATCTTGTTCTTTTCTTCTTTTTTGCTGTTTAACCCACGAGCAGGGGTCTTTTTATTATTATCAGCCATAAATCATGTTTCTTTTTTTATGCTAAATTAATATAAATCGTCTAATCTCATTTTTAAATAACGAATAACCGAGCGATGTGTACTGAACAAAGATATACAAATCCCAAGGAATATAATAAGAACAAATAAAAGAATCATGGATTGTGGATCTGCTAAAGTTCTTAATTGAGGGAGTTGATTTCTGGCATAGGACATAAGCGCAATCAGTCCGACTATAGCCAAAACAGCACTCAGAAAACCATTTAAGATACTGCGTAAGTCAAAAGGCTTGGCAATAAACCAGCGTGTAGCACCAACCATTTGCATCGTTTTTATTAAAAAGCGGTTGCTAAACATGGCAAGCCTTATGGTGTTGTCAATGAGAACAATAACCACTAATCCCAATAAAATGCTGGTGGCTAAAACAATCAGCCCTAAGCGGTTTATATTCTTATCTAATTTATGAACCAATGAACGCTGATAATACACTTCTTTGACTATCGGATGAGACAATAATTGTTGCTCAATGGCGTTCAAACTATCCTCGTTAACATAATTGGCGTTGGCTTTAAAATCAATACTACTGTATAGCGGATTATATTTTAAAATAGAAATAAAATCTTCTCCAAAATCTTTTTTAAACTCCTTGGCTGCCTGATCTTTACTGATATAATTTACTGATTTTGCAAAAGGCTGTTGCTGGATAGTGGTTTGCAGTGCCTCTGCTTTATCTTGGGCAGTACTGTCTTTTAAAATAACCTGAAGCTCTATTTGTTCTTTAAAATAGGTACTCAGTTTTCTGGCATGGACAACAATAATCCCAAGTATTCCTAAAAGGAAAAGAACCAATGCCACGCCTATGATAGACATGAGGTAGGATGGTTTGGACTTTTTCGATTTTCGTTTTCTCCAGGACATAAAACAATTTGAGTGCGAAAATAAATAATTTATACCGAATCTACACTAATTAATCATTTTATCATTTCTTTTGCATTTGTCAATGCTGCTTCTGTAGGCTGATCCCCACTCAACATGCCTGCAATAATCCGAATTCGTTCCTTTTTTGACAAGGGATGTATTTCGGAGGTGACAACGCCCTGCTTCTCTGATTTAACCACTTGGAAATGAGTGGTTGCTTTAGCCGCTACCAGCGGCTGATGAGAAATGCAAATGACTTGATGATTCTGCGCTAACCCTCCAAGTAATATGCCAACTTGTTTGGCTGCTTCGCCGGAGATGCCACTTTCTATCTCATCAAAAATCAAAGTGGGTAAAGTGGTTGCATGGGCGATTTGGGATTTTATACAGAGCATTAATCGGCTGAACTCCCCGCCGGAAGCTACTTTGCTGATAGGTAAAAATTCTCCGCTTTTGTTGGCATCAAACCCAAAAGAAATATCATCTTGTCCGGAGTCGGAGAGCCTGGCTTTCGTAAGTTCTACTTTTATTCTTGCATTGGGCATACCTACTTGTTTCAGCAGTGCTTCCAAATCTGTTACAAAAGGGGTAATCTGTTTTTCCCTGTTATGGGTAAGAGTTGTTGCCAGTTTTTGTACTTTTTTTAACTGTTTTTCGCTCTTTTCTTTTACTTCTTCAATTTCGCTATCTAAATGAGCTACCTGATTTAATTTCTCTTTTATGGAAGCTTGCAGATTGAGTAAATCTTCGGTGGTTCGGAGTTGATGCTTTTTGAGCAATTTATATCCGATATTGAGTCGATCCTGAATAAATGTAATTCGTTCTTCATCATATTCAATCGTTTCATTTATCTGTTCCAGCTCATTCGATAAATCTTGTAACTCTATCTGGGTAGAAGACAGCCGCTCCATGATAGAAGGAAGCGCTTTGTGATAATCACTTAGAGAAGACAATTGATTTTGTATCATCCGTAATTGAGAGATAACGGATGATTCATTTTCCTCCAATAAGGCAGTTGCGCCATTTAAATTTTGTTTAAGCTTCTCGGTATTATTTTGAATTTGGAGTTCTTGATTGAGTTCCTCTAATTCTTCTTCTTTAAAATCAGCTTCTTCCAGTTCTTCCAGTAGAAATTGGAGATAATCCCGTTCTTTGGTGCTTTCTGCAACCTGTTCTGTCAAAGATTGATAATGAGTTTTGTAAGAGGTATATTTTTTAAATTGCTGTTGATAGTTCTCCAACTGTTCTTTTTGTCCGGAAAGCAAGTCCAAAAGCCTGAGCTGATATTGAGATTGTCCCAGTTGTAGGGTGTCAAATTGTTGATGTAGGTCAACCAGAAAAGATGCAAAGGTAGCAAGTTGTTTTAGATTGACCGGAGTATCATTAATGAAAGCTCTGGATTTTCCGGAAGGATTAATTTCTCTTCTGAGGATAGTTTCTTCGGCATAATCCAGTTCATGGGTCGTAAAGAATTGTCTGATTCCTTCTTGATGAGGAAGACTAAATGTGCCTTCTATAATGACTTTGTTTTTTTTGTCCTTTAACGTGCCTTTGCCGGCTCTTACACCCAGAATAAGCGACAAAGCACTTAAGAGAATCGATTTGCCTGCTCCTGTTTCTCCTGTAATGACGTTCAGATTGTCTGAAAAAGAAACAGAAACAGATTGAATGATGGCGTAATTCTTTATGTCTAGTTGTAATAGCATGTGTGCGTTGTCTTCATTGGACTAGAATCCCTCGTTCTGAAATTTTTCTTTCAGGCTGAATGCGGGTAGGAATACTTGAAAACCAATATTTAAACCAATCTTATTCACTGTTGCTGTATTTCCAAAACCAAGAATGAGGTTATAATTAACGGAGGCATCCAAGGATACCATAGAGCTAATAAAATAAGAAATACCCGGTCCTACTTTTATACCCAGGCCATTAGTATTTCCTCCATTTTCGTGAGAAACACCCTGAAGACCGACAAAGCCATCAATAAAGAAAGCAGCATGGGAAGAAAAGTCCATCTCTTGAGGTGTAGTAAAATAATAGCGTGCCCAGGGGCCAATGCCATAGGAGAAAGTGGTCAGTTTGTTTTGAGTAGCTAAACCAAGATCGAGCATGCCGCCAATGGCTAAATTATTTCTAACGAAGTAAGCGGCAGAAGGCGTTAGGTTAAGATTGAAAGTATTGCCACCATCTTGAAAAGTGCCGCCAATATTAGCTACTTGCATGCCTACCATCATATTCCCTTTTTCTGTTTGTGCCTGAACGGAGGAAGAAACTACTTGTAAAAGTAATACCAAGAGTGGAAGCAGAAGGAGTGTTTTTTTCATTTTTAGAAGTTTTATTGAGCAAAATTAGGATATTCTCTTTTGATTTACAATTGATAAATTTCTCCATATTTTTTCTGAGCGTAATTCATGAAGAAATTAAAATCGAGTGTTGTTCCGGTCACTCGTTTACACAACTCTTCCGATTTATACAGACTTCCATATTGATGGATATTGGTTCTTAGCCAATGGAGGATTTTGTCAAAATTTCCCTGAGCAATTTCTCTTTCTAAATCAGGAATTTGTTGTATAGCTGTCTGATAAAATTGCGCTGCATAAAAACTGCCTAGTGAATAGGTTGGAAAATACCCAAAACCACCGTGACACCAATGAATATCTTGCAGAACGCCGCTTTTGTCGTCTTGAATGTCAATGCCCAGATATTTTTTATAAGCTGCATTCCAGGCTTCTTTCAGGTTATGAACAGAAATATCTCCGGAGAGCAGTCCTTTTTCTATCTCGTAGCGGATAAGAATATGAAAATGGTAGGTGAGTTCATCGGATTCTGTTCGAATAGGTGTCGTCTGGATTTTATTCATGCTTTGATAGAAAGCCTGCAGTGTGTTATCTTTGAGTTGTTCCGGAAATCTCTTTTGTAACTGAGGATAAAAGTACTTCCAAAAGGACCGACCTCTTCCTATGTTATTTTCCCATAATCGGGATTGTGATTCATGTATAGATAAAGAAGTTGCTTCTCCTGCCGGAAGCCCATACTGATCGGCAGGTAAACCTTGTTCGTATAATGCATGTCCACCTTCGTGAATACTGCTCCAGGTAATAAAGGCAAAGTCATTTTCATCTATGCGGGTTGTAACACGTACGTCTTGTGCATTGAAACTGGTTGTGAAAGGATGTTCTGAAAGATCTTGTCGTCCTGCTTTGAAATCGAATCCCATGGCCTGAAGCAGCGACAGACTGAATTCCCATTGCATGTTTTTGTCAAAATGCTGGTGTAATAGGCGATTATCTAAAGGAAGTTGACTTAATATTTTATCTATAAAAGGTTGCAGACCGGTTTTGACCTGGTCAAAAAGCCGATCGAGCATTTTTACGGTAGCTCCTTTTTCAAAATCATCCAATAGGGCATCATAGGGGTGGCTAGTATATCCCAAAAACTCTGCTTCTTGCTGTTTTAAGGAAATCATCTTTTCTAGTGCCGGTTGGTAAAGAGAAAAATTATTCTCTTTTCTGGCTTTAATCCACGCATGATAGCTTCTCGACGAAGCAACCGATAGTTGATGGACAAATTTGGACGAATATTTTTTGTTTTTTTGATAATATTCTAGGGTTTTTGAAATATTCCTTTTTTGTACTTCGTTTAATGTTGTATCTGTTGATAGTTTTTGTAATAGGGTACCTAATTCTTTATCTGCGAAACAATCGTGAGCCAGGGTCGATAGCGTAGCTAATTGTTTTCCACGAAAAGCAGCTCCTTTTTCCGGTAAATTGGTCTCTTCATCCCAATTGAGTACGGCAGCGGCATTTCTAATGTCTGCTATTTGCTGCATTTTTTCGATATAAGTGCGATAGTTGTTATTCATTGTATTTGTTTTGAATCACGATTAAATAGCGTAACATCATTGACAAATTTCCGTAAAAATTGTTGAAAGTGGTTGTGATATTGGAGAAGTTATATTTTTTGAGTGCGGTTGTATTTTAGAAAATTATAGGATAAAGTCATCAAGTTTACCGAATCCATTTTTTATAATGTTTCAGAATCCATGATTGAAATTCCAGATCTTTTGCCTTCCTTGTAAATCGGTAAGAAGGCCTGAATTTATTCATAAATTTGGTCAGAGAGTCACCTTGCAAATCGGTGGTCTTATGCACCAATTGACGGGTATATCTGGAATTGATATAGGCTTGTTTTTCATGTTGTTGAAACATTTTTTTGAACCGGCGTTTTCTTTTTGCTTCTTTTGAAAAATAGGTGAAGGGGTGAAAAACCAAACCAAAACCGCCGTCGTAATGCGCATTTTTATCAATGAATTGCGGTGGAGCGAGATTGAGATAATGACGAAAAGTTTGAATCCGTTTCAGAGAATCTATCTCATATTTTGTCTTTCCTTGTACCTCAAGTGTATGGAGCCGGTTTGTTTTAGGAACTAGGGCGACATTTTGAATGATATGATTTTGAGATGGCGCTATTTTATATCTCTTTGTGTGGAATCCAAAGTGGTGAAAAGTTAAAGAATCTCCTTTTTTTAAAGTAATTCGATAAAGCCCAAGCGTATCTGTATAGGTAATATTACCATTTTTTTTATTGAGAACGACAACGGAATATAACGGCTCTCCGGTTGCAGCATTAGTCACTTTCCCTTGAATAGTTTGCTGAGCACTGGAAAATATAGAAATACTTAAAAGCGATAGAAATAGAAATGATTTTTTAATTGTGGATGAAAGCATAGTACAATGTAGTGTTTTTTGGGGATGTTTTCAAATAATGAGATTCTATCAGGGGAGAATATTCGTTTAATGATTAATTTATTTTGACAAAGATATAATCCATGGGTTAAAAGTATCTAAGGTTAGGTAATCAGAAATTAATATTTTTGTATTCTTTGTAGATGACTAAATATTGAAGAATGAAAATACGTGAGATTATTCGTACTATCGAACAATTTGCTCCACTTTCTTATCAGGAATTCTATGATAATGCGGGGCTTTTAACCGGAGATTCAGATTGGGAAGTGAAAAATGTGTTGCTGACGCTGGATGCTACAGAGCCGGTAGTGGAAGAAGCGATTGAACGGGGCTGTAATCTTATTATTGCCCATCATCCCATTGTTTTTGGAGGGCTGAAGAAGCTGAATGGAAAGAATTATGTTGAACGTACCGTCATTAAGGCCATAAAAAATGATATTGCTATCTATGCGGCTCATACTAATCTGGATAATGTAAAAATGGGGGTTAATGCCATGATTTGTGACCGATTAGGTATTCATAACCGAAAGATACTTTCTCCTAAAAAAGGTTTGCTGAATAAGTTATATACTTTCGTGCCACATGAGAAGGCGGAGCAGGTGAAATCATCTCTTTTTGAAGCCGGAGCCGGTCATATTGGGAATTATAGCGAATCCGGATTTAGTGTAAAAGGAGAAGGCTCTTTTAAAGCCGGAGCCGGTACGCATCCTTATGTTGGGGAAAAGGGGAAACGACATGTAGAACAGGAGACGAAAATAGAAGTGATTTTCCCTGCCATTAAAAAAGATAGAATAATTACGGCGCTGAAACAGGCACATCCTTATGAAGAAGTGGCTTATGATATCTTACAATTAGAGAATACCTATGATCAAGTGGGTAGTGGAATGATGGGAGTATTGGAAAATCCGATGGAGGAAATGGACTTTTTACAAAAAATCAAAATGAAAATGAAAGCCGGGGGGATTCGCTATACTCCACTGCGTGGGAAAAAAGTGAAAAAAGTAGCTGTTTGTGGTGGCGCCGGAAGTTTTTTATTAAAAAAGGCCATTGGCGCCGGGGCAGATCTGTTTATTACAGCTGATTTTAAATATCATGAATTCTTTGATGCTGATAATCAAATTGTTATTGCAGATATAGGACACTTTGAAAGCGAACAGTTTACGGTGGAAATTTTTAATAGAATAATACAAGAAAAATTTCCTACCTTTGCCCCTCTTAAATCGAATATTCGTACGAATCCAATAAACTATTTGCATTAAGCTATGGCGAAAGCAAAATCAAAGGAATTTTCCGTAGAAGACAAGATTGTAGCTTTATTAAAGCTTCAAAAAATTGATTCTAAATTAGATGAAATAGCAATCCTTCGTGGAGAGCTGCCCATGGAAGTGAATGACTTAGAAGATGATATTGAAGGCTTGAATACCCGTAAGACAAATATTGAAGCGGAGATTCAAGGCGTAGAAAACTTTATTGTTGAAAAAAAGCAGGCTATTAAAGATTCTGAGGCACTCATCAAAAAGTATGAAACCCAGCAGGATAATGTAAAGAATAATCGTGAGTTTGAAGCCATCTCCAAAGAGGTGGAACATCAGGAGCTGGAGATTCAATATTCTAAAAAACAGATTAGAGATGCTGAGGTAAAGATTAAGCAGAAAGAAGAAAAGAAGAAACAAACTCAAAAATCTTTAAAGGCGCGCAAAGAAGATTTGAAAGTAAAAAAGGTAGAATTAGAAAAAATTATTTCTGAAACTGCTGAGGAAGAGAAAAAGCTGGAAGATCGTTCAGAGAAAGCTAAAAAGAAAGTAGAGGATCGTTTGTTGCTTGCTTATGATAAGATTCGTCGTACTTACAGAAACGGATTAGCTATCGTAAGTATCGAGAGAGAATCTTGCGGCGGTTGCTTTAATGCTGTTCCGCCTCAGGTGCAGGCAGAAATCCGTCAGAGAAAAAAAATTATTGCGTGTGAAAATTGCGGTAGAATATTAACAGATCCTAGTTTAGAAGAATCTGTAAAGATCTGATTCCTATAAAATATTTTATGATTCGGCACTCTTTTTGAAGAGTGCTTTTCTTTTGTCCTTTACTTAAGAATAAAAAGAATTGTAAAAATAACATGCTATAATTCGTTAATTTAAGAGAATTATTCATATATTTACAATAAATGGGCTAAAGGAACAACTGTTTTGTGCTATTTATGGTGCAAAATGTTAAACTTTGAATAAAACAGATTTAAAAATCATATTTATAAAGCTGTAGTTCCTAACTTTGCTTTTATTCTATTGTTGTAAAATGGATTTGAATAAATAAACCCAACTATTGAGAAAAACTGTTAGATAATTTGCCATGAAAATAAGGCTTACGTTTATTATATTATTGTTCTTTTCTACGACACTTACTTTGAGTGCTCAGGATAGATTTGATTTTGGTGTTGAATCCTACAACGCTAAAATGAGTACTTTCCAACAGAAAGATAATAAGAAAGATGAAAAGGTACTTAAAGTTTATCCTATTCCAGCTACACATAGAATTACTTTTGAATTGAAAAAGAAATCATACACTAAAAATTATGAAATCAAAATATATAACTTTCTTGGAAAGGCAATAGATAAAGTTTCTAATTTCCATGATAAGAAAAGTATAAATTTACGTTCATACTACAGTGGCATTTATATCTATCAACTTCGGGATAAAAAAGGACGATTGGTCGAATCCGGAAAGTTTAATGTCGTGAAACAATAAGTCTCTCTTTTTTTTACTACTACATACATTTACTGTCATTTTGTCTTGAAAGCATATATTGGCAATAAAATTGCCTATTTATGGCTGATTGTATCAAAATTAAGCTATAATGCCTGTCGAACTAAAGCAGGTAAGTTGATGTTTAATATTAAAACTAATTGGATGAAAAAGAATAAAAATAGTGCGCAAGAAGAATTGACAAATGAAAATGCGCAGAATGAGGAAATGGAAGATGTGCTGAATGATGAGCAGGACGAAGAACAAGAGACTGAACCAGCGGAAGAAGAGGAAGAAGAAGTTGAAGAAGTAGATGAATTAGAGGAACTGAGAGATAAATATCTACGTTTGGCTGCAGAGTTTGACAATTATCGTAAGCGTACTGCCAAAGAAAAAGTTGAATTGATTCAAACGGCTGAGAAAGGACTACTTTTAGCCATGTTAGAAGTGCTTGATGATGCAGACCGGGCATCTGTTGAAATAGAGAAATCGGAAGATTTAGTTTCGGTAAAAGAAGGCGCTTTTTTAATTTTTGATAAACTTAGAAAGAAATTGACCAGTCGAGGACTAAAGGAAATGGATAGCGTAAATCAGGATTATGATCCGGAATTACAAGAAGCCATTGCTGAAGTTCCTGCACCTTCTGAAGAGCTAAAAGGGAAAGTAATCGATGATGTTCAAAAGGGATATTATCTCAACGACAAATTAATTAGACATGCCAAGGTTGTAGTTGGTAAATGAGGCAAAAACATTGAAGCATGACAAAGAGAGATTTTTATGAAGTCTTAGAGGTATCGAAAGGTGCCAATCAGACAGAAATTAAGAAGGCTTATCGAAAGGTGGCAATGAAGTACCATCCGGATAGAAATCCGGGAGATAAAGAAGCCGAAGAAAAGTTTAAAGAAGCAGCCGAAGCTTATGAGGTGTTGAGCCATCCGGATAAAAAGGCAAAGTATGATCGCTTTGGACATGCCGGTATGCAAGGTGCCGGTGGATATGGCGGAGCCGGCGGCATGGGAATGGATGACATCTTTTCAAATTTTGGTGATATTTTTGGAGGCGAGGATATCTTTAGCAGTTTTTTTGGTGGAGGTGCTGGTGCCGGAGGTGCCAGAGGCGGTCATCAGCGTTCCAGAGGCGTTAAAGGAACAAATTTGAGGGTACGCATTAAAATGAATTTTAAAGAAATTGCTCATGGAACAACTAAAAAGATAAAAGTAAAAAAATATTCTACTTGTGCGCAATGTGGTGGAAATGGAGCAAAAGATAAATCTTCTTTTCAAACATGTGGGACTTGTGGTGGATCCGGACAAGTGAGTAAGGTGTCCCAAACATTTCTTGGTCAAATGCAAACTGTGACAACCTGTCCTACCTGTAATGGTCAGGGTTCTATTGTTACCGCAAAGTGTAACAATTGTCACGGTTCCGGGCGTACTTATGGAGAGGAGACGGTATCCATTGAGATTCCTGCCGGCGTGGAAGAAGGAATGCAGTTGAGCTTGGCAGGTAAAGGGAATGCCGGTGAGCGCGGTGGCGCTAATGGCGACCTTATCGTATTGGTAGAAGAGGAAAAACATCCTGAATTGCAACGGGAAGGGAAAAATGTGGCTTATGACTTGCATATCTCTATACCGGATGCCATATTCGGTAATAAAGTGGAAGTTCCTACCATTGATGGGCAGGCAAAAATTACTATTCCAGCAGGTACACAGGGTGGAAAAATCTTTCGATTGAAAGGGAAAGGATTTCCTGCAGTACAACAGTATGGAAAAGGGGATCAATTGATTAGGGTGAATGTGTGGACTCCTCAACATCTGAGCGCAGAAGAAAAAGAGGCCATCGAGGTCTTGAACGGTTCAGAAAACTTTAAACCAAATCCCGGAAAATCAGAAAGAAATTTCTTTGATAAAATCAAAGATGTATTTAGCTAAAGATAAAATTCCTGTCTCCCTTTATATAGAGGCTAGAGGCAGGATGCTTTCATAAAGGAATATTTTCTTGAAATACTAAATTTGTCGAATCCTAGCCTTTCGAAGGAGAGCTTGTAAAAGGATTAGTTTTTTCCTTCTACGATAATCACAATTTCCCCTTTGACTTTTTTAGCAGTAAAATAGTCATGAACTTCTTGCAGGGAGCCTCTTTTATTTTCTTCGTGTATTTTAGTTAATTCTCTACTTACACAGCAAGCTCTATTGGATCCGAAAGTGTCAATAAATTGTGCCAATGTTTTTACAAGTCGCTGTGGAGATTCATAAAAAATAAGGGTTCTTTCTTCTTGCCGAAGTTTTAGCAGGCGTTTATTTCGGCCTTTTTTATGTGGTAAAAAACCTTCAAAGACGAAGCTGTTCATTGGAATGCCACTATTGACCAGTGCCGGAACAAAAGCCGTAGCTCCCGGCAGGCATTCGATAGAGATCTCTTCCTGGATACAGGCTCGAACAAGCAGGAATCCCGGATCGGAAACTCCCGGTGTGCCGGCGTCTGTAAGGAGTGCCATAGATTCTCCGGCTTTTATTCTTTGTACCAGACCATCTGTTATACGATGTTCATTATGTTGATGAAAAGCAGAAAGTGGCTTTTCAATATGGTAATGTTTCAATAATATTGAAGAGGTACGGGTGTCCTCGGCTAAGACCGCATCTACTTCTTTGAGGATATCTACCGCTCTGAAAGTAAAGTCAGCCAAATTTCCAATAGGCGTGGGTATGAGAAATAACTTACCCATGAGATTCAATTAATCTTCAGAAATGGTAATCTCAAAGTATTCCATCACTGGATTAGCTAATAATTTTTTACAGGCATCTTCAGCTGTTTCTTTAGCTTTAGCTTTGCTGTCAGCTTCTACTTCCAATGTAATGTGTTTTCCAATCCGCACATTATCAATGTTATTTAGTTCTAAATTATCAAAACTGTTTTGCACAGCTTTCCCTTGAGGATCTAATAATTCTTTGAGGGGCATTACGTTGATTAAAGCAGTGTAAGTCATTCCGGTTTAATTTGTGGCAAACCTACATTATTTTTCTAAATCTTTAAGGTTTGGAGCGAAGCAAAATTTACCAAGAGATAAAATAATATATAAAAAGATGCAGAAAGCAATGCTTACCCATTGCAGAAATGGGATACTGATAAGGGTTAAGCAGACTAAGATATATCTTAAAATATTGTCTTTCCACGAAAGGTTTTTTACTTTAAAACTAAAAAATGGAATATTGGAAACCATCAGAAAACAACATAATGCCAGAATGAGATATAGCAACCATGAAAAACTTAACCAGTGAGAAAATGGAACTTGTTCATAAAATTTCACAAGCGGAAAAGAAGCGATTAGGATACCTACAGCCGGCGCCGGAATGCCGGTAAAAGAACTGGATTGCGCCTGATAGGTATTGAACCGTGCCAGTCTATAAGCAGTGAAACAAGGCAATAGTAATGCGGGCAGAACAGCCAATAGACTGATTTCCATAGCATTGGGCTGTTCCATATAGGCGATACTTAAAAAATGATATAAAATCATTCCGGGAGCTACCCCAAAAGTAACCAAATCCGCTAAGGAATCCAGTTGTTCTCCCATTGGAGAATTGACTCCTAATAATCTTGCTGCAAAACCATCCAGAAAATCACAGATTGCGGCTATTCCTATGAAGATAGAAGCCCAATAAATTTCCGGAGGCGTTTGTACAAGAAAATCCTGTCCATTGATATTAGAAATAAATACGGGAGTGTGTAACGTAAATAAAATGGCTAACACACCACAAAATAAATTTCCAAGTGTTAAAAAATTAGGTATCTGTTTCATAATTTTAATCATTCATGAAGGCTTCTATGTCGTCAGCTTCAATCGGTATTTGTGCCATGAGGTCAATATTTCCGTCTTTTCTAATCCAATAATTATTTTCGATTCGGATTCCGATTTGTTCCTCTTCTATGTATATCCCCGGCTCTATGGTCATGACTGCATCTTCCGGTATTGGCTGGTCGTAAGATGGCCCTAAATCATGAACATCTATACCTAAATGATGGGAAATACCATGATATAAATATTTTCTATAAGCCGGTTGGTCCGGGTTTTGATTCTTGATATCCGCTTCGGTCAATATGCCTAATTTTATAAATTCTTTACCTGCTTCTACACCTACAAGATGATGGTATTCATTGATTGTAATACCCGGTTTTAAAATAGAATTGGCGTATTTATGGAGACGAAGGCAGGCATCATACACTTCTCGCTGACGTTTGGTGAATTTTCCATTGACCGGAATCGTACGACTGAGATCGGCATTATAATATCCGTATCTTGCCCCAAAGTCCATTAAAATAAGTGTTCCATCTTTACATTCCTGATTGTTTTCTACATAATGAAGCGTGCGTGCGTTATCTCCACTGGCAAAAATAGAGGCATATCCTTCTCCGGAAGCTCTGTTTCTCAGAAATTCATGTGTTACTTCTGCCTGAATTTCATATTCATAAACCCCCGGTCTGATAAATCCTAAAATTCTTCTGAATGCTTTGTCGGTAATGTTTATTGCTGTTTTCATAACCTCCACTTCTTCTGCTGTTTTTACCGATCTAAGCTTTTTTAGAATCGGAGCCGCGCGTTTGTAACTATGTAAGGGATATTCTTTTTGAAGCTTATGGGCAAAACGATAATCTCTGGTTAATGGCGTGGCAGGACGTTTATCATTTTCATTAGAATTTAAATAAACATGGCTTGCCTCATGCATCCATTTCTGTAAAAAAGCAGGGAATTCATCCAGCCAGATCACCTTTTTAATCCCACTTATTTCTGTACCTTCTTTTGCTGTATGCCGATGTCCATCCCATTTCTCTTTTAATTCATTGGGTCTTACTAAAACAAGAATTTCTCTGTGTTTTTGATCCGGATTATCCGGGAAAA
The DNA here is from genome assembly GCA_035301605.1 of Chitinophagaceae bacterium. GTDB lineage: Bacteria > Bacteroidota > Bacteroidia > Chitinophagales > Chitinophagaceae > FW021-bin31. The sequence goes on from DATGTY010000302.1 coordinate 17,765, forward strand.
GTACGAGCATCGTATCTTCTTGTTCTATTCCTGTTAACCATTTCAAATCGGCATTTTGTTCAAACGGGTAGAGTGCATCGCCATTGGCATTTAATTCGTCATTGGAATTAAAAATAGCTATTGATTGCGACACCAGTTCATGGACAAAACGTTGTCGGTTTTTTTTATATAATTCAGGATTTACAGGTAAGTGTTTCATGGTTTGAGTTTTCTCTTTATTTTGTATGAATGATGTTAAAAATATTGCACCTGCAATGTCTTTTTGAAAGATAAGTACATTAATAAGAAGTCTTCTCCTACAAAAAGATTGTATTACAATCTATAGATGCGGCTGCAAAGTACTAATTTTGCATTAAAACTTTAGTACCTTTGTTTCATGGAAAAAATAAATGGTAAACTCGTCGCTAAAGCCGTAAAGAAACAACTTAAAGAAGCTGTAGAAGAAAGAATTCAAAAAGGAGAGAAGAAACCACACCTTGCTGCTATATTAGTTGGAAATGATGGCGCAAGTGAAACTTATGTGGCTTCAAAAGTCAAAGATTGTGAAGAGGTAGGTTTTGATTCCACATTACTTCGTTTTGATAATAAAATTACGGAGAAACATCTTTTAGATCAGATTACACAATTAAATGAGAATGCAGATATTGATGGTATTTTGGTACAACTGCCTTTGCCGGAGCATATTTCTAATGAAAATGTAATCAATACCATCGATCCGGCAAAAGATGTAGATGGTTTTCATCCTATCAGTATGGGAAAGTTAGTGAATGGAATGCCCTCTTTTATTCCTGCCACTCCTTATGGAATTATGCTTATGCTGGAGCATTATAATATTGAAACTTCAGGAAAGCGGGCGGTGATTCTTGGTAGAAGTGCTATTGTGGGGACGCCTATGAGCATTTTATTAAGCAGAAATACTGCTTATGGAAATTGTACTGTGACTTTATGTCATTCTCGTACAAAAGATTTGAAAAAATTGTGTGCTGAGGCAGATATTATTGTGGCTGCATTGGGAAAACCTGAATTTGTTACCGCAGATATGGTGAAAGAAGGCGCTGTAGTTATTGATGTAGGCATTACCCGCGTACCTGACGATACCAGAAAGAGAGGATATCGGTTAGCTGGTGATGTGAAATTTGATGAGGTAGCTCCAAAATGTAGTTATATTACACCGGTTCCCGGTGGCGTAGGACCTATGACTAGGGCTTCTTTGCTGAAAAATACATTTAACGCTGCCGCTGCACCTAAGGCCGGAATGAATTAAAAGAATAAAGGGCAATTTAGTGATGAAAACGGCAGAAAATGTTAGAGAATCAGTGGCAGAGGGGGTGAAGTTGCCCTTGATGGAAGCCTTTTATACCATACAGGGAGAAGGCGCGTTTACCGGACAAGCGGCATATTTTATTCGTCTGGCAGGCTGTGATGTGGGGTGTGTTTGGTGTGATGTTAAGGAAAGCTGGGAAGAAAGTGATTATCCGGTTGTGCCGGTAGATGAAATTGTGAAAAATGCGGCTCGTCAACCCTCTAAATTTGTGGTGATTACCGGAGGAGAGCCTTGTATGCATAACTTGGACTATTTATGCAGTGAATTGCATGCAAGAGGTTTTAAAACGCATATAGAGACCTCCGGGGCGCATCCGCTCAGAGGAGATATTAATTGGATTTGTTTGTCTCCCAAAAAATTTAAAGCACCATTGACGGAAGTCTGTGATTTGGCAGATGAATTAAAAGTAGTCATTTTTCATAAAAGCGATTTTGCTTGGGCTGAAAAATATGCCGGGAAAGTGCCGGAAAATTGTCGATTATTTTTGCAACCGGAATGGAGTAAAGCGGATCGTATGATGCCTTTAATCATTGATTATGTGAAAGAAAACCCGGAATGGAGTATTTCTTTACAAACACATAAATACATGAATATTCCATAAAAATAGAAAAAGTTTGTAACATTTAATAAAAGATAGTACCTTTGCTGCCCAAATTTAGAAATTGTTATGGCTAATCATTCTGCAACTAAAAAACACGCTCGTCAAGCGATAAAGAGAAACGAAAAGAATCGTTATTATGGTAAAACGACTCGTAATGCTATTCGTGATTTGAGAAAAATAACTGATCATAAAGAAGCTTCAGAGAAATTACCACAAACTGTTTCTATGATTGATAAGTTGCGCAAACGTGGCATTCTTCATCGTAATAAAGCTGCTAACTTAAAGAGCAAACTGACGAAGCATGTAAATGGGCTTGCTGCTGCTAAGTAATAAGTGATTTTCATTTTATAATATATTTAGGCCTCCTTTTACGAGTGAGGTCTTTTTTCGTTGAATTATATTGGAGACTAAGATTTTCTGAAGAGCCACTTTGTCATTTCTTTGATGGTGACCTTTTTCCCATAGAGTAATATTCCTGTTCTGTATATTTTTCCTGCGATACGTATTGTTAACCAAATTGTGGCAATAAGTAATAGGATAGACAAAATAAGTTGCCATGCAGGAATACCATATGGAATTCTTGCCATCATCACAATGGGAGAGGATAGAGGGAAAATACTGCATACAACGGCCAGCGTGCTGTTGGGGTTTTGAATGGCGCCAAACATGATGAAGAAAGAGATGATGATGGGCATGGTAATCGGGAGGGTAAGAGATTGCGATTCTGTCATTTCCTGATCTACTGCTGAGCCTACAGCTGCATATAAAGCAGCATACAGGAGGTAACCACCGAAAAAGTAGAACAGGAAGCATAATACGATTTCTACAACCGGTAAAGCCGCTATTAGTCCTTTCAATTGTTGAAGAATGATCAATACTTGTCCACTTTCTTGAGCTCCCCCCATCGGGCTCATGTTACTCATCAGTTGTTGTGAGAAGTTTCCGAAGAAATATATGCCGATGATGGCCAAGATAATCCAGATGATGAATTGGGTTAGTCCTACCGCACCTATGCCTATGATTTTGCCCGTCATGAGTTGGGTAGGTTTTACAGA
>DATGTY010000303.1:0-8727 GCA_035301605.1 Chitinophagaceae bacterium
TACGTGCTAAAGGAAGTGATGCCGGACATAATGGGTTAAAAAATATTCAACAACTGATTGGTTCCAATAAATATCCACGTCTTCGGTTTGGTATTGGAAATGATTATTCTAAGGGAAAACAGATAGATTTTGTTCTTCAACGCTGGAATAGCGATGAACTACCTGCCATACAGAAAAAGATTGAAACAAGTGTAGAAATTATTCAAAGCTTTGTGTTTGCCGGAGTACAAAACACCATGTCGAAATACAATTCAATGAAATTTTAAACTTCTGTACCTCCATATTCTGCAGCATCCAATAATTTCCAAATATCATCTACATGATAAACCTGTTTATTAAAACGGTTGCTGAGAATGATAATAGTGATGTGCTTGTCAATCAATCGATAGAATGAGGACGTATTGCCATGCCACCATCCATTGTGATAAACAATCTTTCTGCCATCCGGGTAACAATATAAATGCCATCCGAAGCCGTAATTTCTAATTCCGGGATGCTCATGACTATAGGGCTTAAATGCAGCTTGCAATTCTTCTTTTGTAAATAGATTTCCGGGATATAAGGCTTTACTCCATTTAAATAAATCCTCTACTGTACTATATACATTTTTATCTCCTACGACGCCATCGAAACACTCATTTGGAATTTCTCTTGTTCTGTAATTGTAGGTTAAACTTCTGTTTTTATATTTTCTTCCGGTATTGGGGTTGTACACGAAGGTATGTTTCATTCCCAACGGTTCGAAAAAGACATCATTAAAAAAGTTTTCCAGAGATTTGCCGGTAACTTTCTGAATGATAGCTCCTAAGAGCATAAAATTGGTATTGGTATAGCTGTAATGATGATCCGGTAGATTGTATCTATCCGGCTGATATTTAACCATTAAATCAATCACATCTTGATTGGACATGAGCTCTGAAACATTCCTATAATCTCCTACAAAATAAAGATATTCAGGGAGTCCGCTGCGATGGGTCAGCAAATCCTTAATTGTGACTCCTGGGTAGGCTAGTTTCGGAAAAAATTTTTGTATCGAATCGGTGACTTTTAATTTACCTTTACTTTGGAGGTACAGAATGCCCATTGAAGTGAAAGGCTTAGAGGTAGATGCTAATTGAAATCCTGTTTTTTTGGTGATAGGAATCTTCTTTTCAAAATTTGCATATCCCTGATATTTTTCGAAAATGACAACCCCCTTTTTAGCCACCAGCATAGCACCATTAAAACGGGAGCCTAATACATGATTATAAAAATGGTCAAGTCCTTTTTGAACCTTTTTGGTCTCCGGAGAAGATAAAACAGATTGTTTATGGAAGGATATGGAATCGTAATACGCTTTTGCACTATAATAAGAACTATCCAGAAAACTTTGACTTGATTGTCCTTTCCCTGTTTGACAGGCCTGAATGAAAGGGAGTAGTACTAAAAGTGCAACTCCTATTGGGAATAGCGCAGTATGTCCTCCTTTATTTAAGGCATAAAGAATATGTGATAAAACCTTTTTCTGAATTCCTTTCATTCTGCAAATATACAGAATTGTGGAAAACTAAATTTTAATTGCTTTGTTAATTTGTCTTTTTCAAAAAAAAGAAGACTTTTTTTATTCAATATTCAATATATCAGTATATTTGCTAACATTCAACTAAAAATATATTATTGTGGAAGCTACAAGTTATCCTAAAGAAAAAATACGTGTGCTATTACTGGAAGGTATTCATGATGAAGCCGTGAAAGCATTTAAGGCAGCCGGATATGTTCAGGTAGAAAGATTATCTAAGGCGTTGTCAGAAGAAGAACTCATAGAAAAAATTAAAGATGTACACATGATAGGTGTACGCTCAAAGTCTCATATTACGCAAAAAGTATTGGATGCTGCAGATAAATTGTTGGCAGTAGGGTGTTTTTGTATTGGAACAAATCAGGTAGATCTTAAGGCCGCTGCCGCAAAAGGGGTTGCTGTATTTAATGCGCCTTATTCTAATACCCGTTCTGTGGCCGAATTGGTATTGGCTTTATCTATTCTGTTAATTAGAAAAATTCCAGATAAAAATCGTGCTGCTCATGACGGGTATTGGCAAAAGGCATCTCAAGGGAGTCATGAATTGCGAGGAAAGACGCTGGGTATCGTCGGTTATGGGAATATTGGAAGTCAGGTTAGTGTATTGGCGGAAGGACTCGGTCTGAAAGTGATTTATTATGATGTAGTGTCAAAGCTGCCTTTAGGAAATGCTGTGCAGAAGGATACTATCGATGAATTAATGGCAGAATCTGATATCATTACTTTACATGTACCGGCTTCTGATTCTACAAAGAATATGATTACGGCAGATATACTTTCCAAGGTAAAGGAAGGAGCTGTGTTTATTAATTATGCGCGAGGAAACGTTGTCGATTTGGAAGCCTTAAGAGATGTGATTGAGGCCGGACAAGTTTCCGGTGCAGCTATTGATGTTTATCCGGAAGAGCCTAAAAAGAAGGGAGATAAATTTGAATCTCCGATGCAAGGACTTCCAAATGTTATCCTTACTCCACACATTGGTGGTTCTACGGAGGAAGCACAGTTTAATATTGGCCAGGATGTAAGTGCAAAGTTGATAAAATACCTGGAGACAGGTTCCAGTTATGGTTCTCATTCTGTTCCGGATCAGAATATTCCGAAACAAGAACACAGCCATCGTATCCTGCATATTCATGAAAATACGCCGGGGGTACTAACTGCCATTAATACGGCTTTGTCTTCTGAGCATATCAATATTTTTGGGCAGTATCTAAAGACAAATATGGAGATAGGATATGTTGTCTTAGATGTGAATCAGGAAGTTTCTGCACAAGCGTTTAAGATATTGAGCGAAATTCCACATACTATCAAGACGCGCTTATTGTTTGATTAAAGAGTAAGAAGCATGTCAGCGGAGGAAAAGGATATGGACAAAGTGCTAATCCTTTTCCTCCTTTTTATTATCTTCTGATTTCTTTTCTTTTGATTGGAGGGGGAACTCTTCTAATTTGAGTCCTGCTGCTTTTTTCATGAATGGACTTAATAAATCCACCGGTATAGGGAAGAGGGTGGTAGAATTGTTTTCTGCGGCAATGTCTTGCAGCGTTTGTAAATATCGAAGGGTAATTGCACTGGGTTCTTTTCCTAATATTTTGGCTGCATCAGCTAGTTTTTCGGACGCTTGAAATTCTCCTTCTGCAGAGATGACTTTAGATCTTCTTTCTCTCTCAGCTTCTGCCTGACGAGCCATGGCACGTTGCATTTCCTGTGGTAAATCGACCTGTTTAACTTCTACATTAGAAACTTTGATTCCCCATGGACTAGTATGGTCGTCAATAATATCCTGAAGTTTTAAATTGATCTTATCTCTTTGAGATAATAAATCATCCAATTCAAGCTGACCCAATACACTTCTTAAAGTAGTTTGAGAAATCTGTGATGTTGCAAACATATAATTTTCTACGTCAATGACAGCTTTGTCGGGGGAGAGTACTCTAAAGTAAACCACCGCATTTACTTTAACCGACACATTGTCGCTAGTGATGATATCTTGGGGCGGAACGTCCAAAACAATCGTTCTTAGGCTCACTTTAACCATCTTGTCAATAATAGGAATGAGGAAAATAAGTCCGGGTCCTTTGGCTTCGCCTCCTATTAATCGCCCCAGTCTAAAAATGACCCCACGCTCATATTCCTTTAATATTTTAATGGAACTTGCTAAAATAATGATGACAAATATGATAATGATGATAGTAGGAGCCATAATTGGTTATCTTTAATGTGGTATAAAAGTAATGAACTATTTGATACTTCTGCATTAGAAGTACGATATTTTTAAAGTTTGGACTATTATCGTTTCCAATCTTAGTAAAGATACGAATAAACGTATTTAGATATTTTTTAAAAAGTTAATTTTGTAATTAACGTCGCTTCATTGTACATTAGATAAATCAATCAATCTTTTTTAAGTATTGTCTAAAGTTAAAACACATTTTAAACGCTATCATAAGCATTATTTACTTACGGTATTATCAATTATCATTCTGATTGTTATCGCTAGTTGGGTTGTTGTTCGGCACTATAGACCTATTTTATCTGAGAAACTGAAACAGCAGGTTTATCTGGCTTCTGACAGCTTGTATCGTGTTGATTATTCGGCGGTTCATCTAAAACCAATAAGAGGCATATTCTCTTTAGATTCTTTCAGATTGATTCCCAATAAAGTAGTTTATAGAAAACTTAAAAAAGCGCACAGGGCGCCGGATCAGTTATTCAGCTTATCGGTAAAGAAATTTGAATTACAACATATTCATTTGTGGGCGCTTTTGAGGAAAAAAGAAGCTCAAATTGAGGTCATAAAAGTGGAAAATCCTGAGATTTCAGTCTATCAACTTCCCGATAGGGAAGATGAATCAGTGGATAAACAGACGGTTCGAGAGGGGATAGCGCAATTGATTAGCGGATCTTTAAAAAGTATTAAGATAGGACATATTGGCCTTCATAATATCAAATTTAGCTATGTCGATTCTTCCAATCACAAATTAAATGATTTGGATCTCAGAAAAATGGATTTGGTCTTTGAGAACGTATTCATTGATTCTTCTACTTTAGAGGATTCTACTCGTTTTCTGTTTTCAAAACGAAGTTGGTTTTATCTTAAAAAGTTGAGATTTAATATTCAGGATAGCTTATATACTATTGATTTGAATGGTATTGGTGTCTCTATAAATGAAGGAAAGTTGACCATAGACAGCTTAGCTGTTCACCCTCGTTTGAGTGAAGAAAACTTTGCAAAGCAGTTTATTTATAGAAAGGATGTTTTTAGAGGTAAAATGAGTAGGATTACTATAAATGGTTTTGATATAGCAGATATATCAAAACGTGATTATTCGTTTAATAAGGTAAAGGTAAGTCAGTTTAAACTGAATATTTTTTTAAATAGACGTCCTCCCTTAAATCCCAAGCGAAAGCCAATGTTGCAGGAAGCACTTGCAAAAATTATACGCCCTATTTATGTAAAGAAATTAGCGCTTAAAAATGGGTTCATAAAGTATAGTGAACTTAATCCCAATTCCGGTCAGGTAGGAAATGTAGTATTTAATCAAATTCATGGGGATATTGAAAATATTACGAATGATTCTGTAAGGATAAAAAAGAACCCGCATTTAATAGCAGACCTTCAGACGCGGTTTATGGATGCCGGGGATTTGAATGTGCATTGGGATTTTAACCTTCGTTCCCCTCAGCATGACTTTATTTATGAAGGGAAATTAACAAATTTAAAAGCATCTGCTCTGAATCCAGCGACGAAACCATTAGGTCTTATCAGAGTGAAATCAGGAAGAATTCATGCCTTGGATTTCCATTTTTCAGCCAATCACAGACAATCCGTGGGTAAGGTAAAGATGAAATATGACCGGTTAAAAATTGCCGTGCTTTCTCATGATGAACAAAAGAATGAATTAAAGAAAAAAGGGCTTGCCTCTCTTGCTGCTAATTTGTTGTTGATTAGAGAGAGCAATATGCCGGGGGCTGGAGTGCCGCAATCTACGCAGGTTGTTTTCGCACGTAAGCCCCAACGATCTATTTTTTCTTATATGTGGAAGTCCATATTTAAAGGAGTAAAACCACTGGTAGGTATAGATCAAAAGACCGAAGATAAATTAAAAGAAATGTTGGCTAAGTGGAAAGAAAAGAAAAAGGATTCTCTTGGAAAAAATAAAGAGAAAAGCTCTCTCAAGATGACCTTCAAAGAAATTACTAAGTTTATCGATAAAAATCTATAGCACGAGGATTGGATTTATTCTGCGATTTTCATTTTTGGGCACTCTAAGTCGATATTCTTATCTTATATATTTACTAAAATATTCTTATCTTTAGGATATCTAAATATTTTTATGAAACCGGAAAAAATTAGAGTACTTCAATGCCAGATGGCTGATTTTAGTAGGCAAAAAGCCTTCGAGGAGCTCTATGTGTATTTTTATAATAAATTGTTGCCTTTCGCAATCTCTTTCGTAAAACAAAAAGAACCGGCAGAGGAAGTTGTAGAGGATGTTTTTATTCAGCTTTGGAAAAATAGAAAGGATGCTAAAGAAATTAAGAATTTAAAGGTCTATCTTTTTGTTGCTGTTCGTAATCGTGCTTTAAATTTTCTAAAATGGAAGAATAAAGAGATTCTTTTGTATTTCGAAACTTTTCCTGAAAATATAAATACACTTCAAACAACGCCTGAGAGTTTATTGATGACCAAAGAAATGGCGGAAAAGATTGATAAAGCAATTGAAAACTTACCTCCAAGATGTAAAATTATTTTTAAAATGGTTCGAGAAGAGGGGCTTAAATATCGTGAAGTAGGGGAAATTCTTGATATTTCTCCTCGTACTGTAGATTCTCAAATGACTATTGCTACAAAAAGATTATCAGCTGCAATTACTATATACACTACTTCTACCTCTGAATAATAAAAAAATATTTTTTTTTACGGGATTCGCTATTTTCTATTGTCTATATAAATAGAACAATCAATGTAATTATAAGTGATAGAAGATTCGCGCATATGGAACCTCATGAGTAGGAAGCTTTCGGGAGAAGCCACAACTGCTGAATTAGAGGAGTTGGAAGAGCTTTTAAAAAGTAATTCGAAAGCTCAATATAGCTATGAAGTACTTTCAGAATGGTGGGAGCATGAAGATATGGAGATGGAGGAACAGAAAAGTGAGGATAGCTTAAAAAGAGTAAAAGAACAATTATCCTATGCTGAAACCAAGGAAGAAAATACAGAAAATCTGCCTCAAATCGAAATAAAACCCTGGTATAGAAGATGGGGCGTAGCTGCTGCCATAATAATATTGTTGGGTTTATCAGCGGTATATTTATATCCTTATTCCTTTGGGGGAAATAGTAATTTTGGTTCCACTGACAAGGGTATTATGAGTCAGGTATCTACTAGATATGGATCAAAATCTAAAATTGTACTGCCTGATGGTACGTTGGTTCGTTTGAATGCTGGAAGTAATATCACCTATAATAATAAGGAATTTGGGAAATCGACCAGAACGGTCACTTTAGTAGGCGAAGCCTATTTTGATGTAGCAGAAGATGCGAACCATCCCTTTGTTATTCATGCAGGCGAGATTAATATCAAAGTGTTGGGTACGGTATTTAATGTTAAATCATATCCGGATGATTCTAAAAGTTCTGCGACATTAATTAGTGGTTCTATTGAAGTATCTTTTGCTAACAGACCTCAAAAAAAGGTTCGTTTACAACCTCATCAGACTTTAACCTTATTGAACCATTCAATTAGTGTAGAAAAGGATATAAACAGTACTCCTAATGGTATTCATTCTAAGAAAGGCTTCATGATTGCTCCTGCGAAATTAATGCCTGAGGATAGTCTTATCGTAGCTACTTCATGGGTAGAAGATAAGCTGGCTTTCAGAAGTGAAACTTTTCCGGAGCTTGCCCGACAGATGGAACGTTGGTATAATATACATATTAATTTTTCTGATGATAAAGTGAAAAAATATCAATTCACAGGAATTTTCAAAAATGAATCTTTAAAACAAGCCCTGAAAGCTCTAAAAATTACGGCACCTTTTCATTATGATATTATAGGTGACGAGGTGTATATATATAGTGATAATTAATTGTTTAATTAAAATGAATTTATGAAAACATAGTAATACAAATGCAAAAATAAGGGAGGTGCTGACACAATGAATGAAATTGTACTGATCTCTCCAAAGTTGTCGGCACCTTCCCAAGACGGTTCATTTAGATGATTCTGCTCCAACAGAATCGAGAAATTAACATGAAAACTAAATCGGAAAGCTATAAATAATAAATATAATAGCTTTCTGTCAAGTATCGTTTTCCATATTTTTTAACTCATAAACCAATATAAAGGTATGAAAAAAAAATTATTGAAGTACAACTTTCCGTTTAGGGGAAGTTGGCAAAAGGCTTTGTTGTGTATGAAATTGACTTCTATTTTACTTTTTGTGGGCTGCATGCAGGTTGCTGCAAAAGGATATTCTCAAAGCAATATGCTTTCACTGAATCTTCATCAAGTGGAGATTAGTAAAGCATTGCAGGTTATTGAACAAAATAGTGATTATCGTTTTCTTTATAATGATGCATTATTGTCTCCAAAATTTACAATCAATGTGAAAGCGGATGATTCTAAAGTGACTGATATTGTAGGTCAGATATTATCTGGTACGCCCTTGACTTATAAATTGATTGGTGAACATTTGATTGTTATTGCCGCCAAAAATCATGAAATAGAAGCCATTCATTTGTCAGGTGTCGTCAGGACACCCGAGGGGAAACCTCTTTCGGGAGTATCTGTAAGGGTGAAAGGAGCTACTATTGGTACCATAACAGATGCAGATGGTAAATTCGTTTTAGATATTCCGGATCATACCGTGCTAATTTTTTCATCTTTAGGCTATGACACTAAAGAAATAACGGTATCAGAACAAAGTCAGATTGCTGTAACGCTAGAGCCTTCGAGCACCGGACTTAATGAATTGGTGGTCATTGGCTATGGAACACAGAAGGAAAGCGAGGTGACTGGAGCTATTTCTTCTGTAAACGCAGATCAGTTGCAGGATATGCCGGATATGCGGGTAGAGCAATCCTTGCAGGGTAGAACTTCAGGGGTTACTATTGCTGCTAATTCCGGGCGTCCGGGAGCACCTTCTACCGTAAGAATCAGGGGG
>DATGTY010000304.1:0-3363 GCA_035301605.1 Chitinophagaceae bacterium
AAAGAGTTTAATATTTCTATTCCTGATGAGCAGGCAGAGACCATTACTACAGTAGGTCAAGCCGTATCATACCTAGAAGAAAACGCAAAATAATCAGCATTTAGGACAAATTATTATTGATGGAATTCAGACGAGTAGTCATAACAGGACTTGGAGCAGCAACCCCTATAGGTAAAAATGTTTCAGAAACATGGCAGGGGCTTGCAGAAGGTATCTCCGGAGCCGATTCCATTCAATTATTTGATGCTTCTAAATTTAAAACACGATTTGCCTGCGAACTTAAAAATTTTGATCCGAAAGATATTTTGGAACGCAAAGAAGTTCGCAGGTTAGATCGATTCTCCCAAATGGGATTGGTTTCCGCACAAGAAGCGGTAGAAGATGCCGGACTTCAAGGAGAACAAGTAGAATCTGAACAAGTTGGTGTTATTCATTCTTCCGGAATTGGTGGATTAAATACACTCTGTAAAAATCTAAAAGACTTTTATACAGGGGACGGGACACCACGGTTCAGTCCTTTTTTTGTACCCAAAATGATTGTAGATATTGCCGCAGGGCATATCGCAATGAAATATAATTTTAGAGGACCTAACTTTGCTGTCGTTTCAGCATGTGCCTCTTCAAACAATGCAATTATAGAAGGCTTAAACTATATTCGTATGGGAAAAGCCAAAGTCATTGTAGCCGGAGGTTCAGAATGTGTCATTAACGAAGCTGGTCTGGGTGGATTTAATGCAATGAAAGCATTATCAGAAAGGAACGATTCTCCGGGAACCGCATCTCGCCCATTTGACCTCAACAGAGATGGTTTTGTTATTGGCGAAGGTGCCGGAACACTTGTTCTAGAAGACTTAGAACATGCTCGTGCCAGAGGCGCTACTATTTATGCTGAACTTGCAGGCGGAGGAACTTCTGCCGATGCCTATCACATCACAGCACCTCATCCGGAAGGAAGAGGCGCCGTGCTAGCAATGGAAAGAGCATTACAAAATGCAGAAATGAATACAACGGATATTGATTATATTAATGTTCATGGTACTTCTACGCCTCTCGGAGATATTGCCGAAGTAAAAGCAATACACAAACTCTTTGGAGAACATATCTATAAGATGAACATTAGTTCAACCAAATCCATGACCGGACACCTCCTTGGTGCTGCCGGAGCAGTGGAAAGTATTGCCGGAATCATGGCCTTACGCAAAGGAATTATTCCACCGACAATTAATCATTTTACCGACGATCCTAAGCTTGACCCAAAGATTAACTTTACCTTCAACACCGCTCAGGAAAGAAAGGTAGATACTATATTGAGTAATACTTTTGGATTTGGTGGTCATAATGCTACTGTTATCCTTAAAAAATTTGAATCTTAATATCTAAATGATATGCCGTCCACTAAAGACGTCAAAATGGACTTTCGGGATCGAACTAAAAAGAAAAAATTTAGAAAGCAGTTAAAAAATCTGCTAGGATTCAGACCGGGAAAAACTGCTATTTACAAATTATCACTCATCCACAGATCCAAGAGCACAACCGATCATGAAAATAATGAACGATTAGAATATCTGGGTGATGCCATTTTAGATGCTATTGTTGGAGATTACCTATTTAAGAAATACCCCTTAGAATCAGAAGGTTACCTAACAGAAATGCGTTCTAAAATAGTCAATCGAAACTCGCTTAATACTGTAGCCCAAAAAATGGGACTGCATCAACTGACCTTCTATGATAAGCACAATACCTTATTACGAGGAAGTAATATTTTCGGAAATACTTTAGAGGCACTTATTGGCGCTATTTATCTGGATAAAGGCTATAAAAAGACCTATTTTTTTATTGTCAATAGACTTCTACATACCTATATCGATTTTCAAAAACTAGAACATCAGGAAATTGATCACAAGAATAAACTCTATTCCTGGGCCAATAAAAATAAACACAACCTCGAATTTAAGGTAATCGATGAACACAATGAAGGAGGTCGCCGCCTCTTTACAATCGGAACTGTGATAGATGGTGAAAAAATAGGAAGTGGTAAAGCATTTTCTAAGAAAAAAGCTGGTAAAATCGCAGCTCAAGATGCACTTCAAAAGATGAATATTATTAAAGATTCCTAACAGGGATTCATCGTGGATCTATCCAACTAAGAACTTTATCTCCCCAAAAGTCACTTCCATCAATTTTTTATCTCGCTCCAAAACTAAAGTTCCATCAGGCTGAACCGAACGAATGGTCGCTTCAAATTTTTCTTCTTCTTTTTGAAATAATCCCGGTTTATTCAACCAAAACAACTGTTGTTCATAAGTTTTTAGAATAGCCTCCCTCTCTATATTATGATAGCGACTAGTAATACATTTACACACTCTTTTTGCCATGAGAACAGGATTCCATTTCTTTCCTGTAATTTGCCGCAATGATATCGGATTGGGTAAAGCATTATCAAAGGTTTCCTGATTTAAATTCACGCCTATCCCAATAATAGCATATTCCCATTCTTTGCCACGAAAATGATTTTCGATAAGAATTCCACAAACCTTTTTATCTTTGAAATAAATATCATTACTCCATTTTATACAAACATCAGCTCCTGCTATTTCTTTAATCAAATCATAAACGGCTAAGGAAATGACCATATTTAATACAAAAGTCTCGGTGGGTTTTAGCATCTTGGGATATAAGATAAACGAAAGATTAATATTATCTCCCGACTTGGCCATCCAGGTTTTCCCTCTCTGCCCTTTTCCTTTATTTTGAAACTGGGCATGCCAGGCCGTTCCCTCTGAGATCTCACCCTTCTCAAATGGTGACTTGGCCACGTCATTAGTACTTCCTACCTCATCCAGCTCAATAAAAGGATTTCCAATAATAACTTCTTTCATCTCCCAAAAATATATTTAATATTGTTTTAACTAATCCTTCTTCACCTATATAGAGGAAAAAAAGGCAACTTCAACAAGAATTAGTACCTTTGTGGCTTCATTTAAATTCAAAAAACAAAATTACAAATTTATTGACTTCATCAGCACCAATAAAAAAAGATGAAAATGCCATTCAAAGGCTCAATACGGAAAGTCAGATATTTCGAACGATTATCAGTGCCATTCATGAAAAAGGAGGCACGCGTGTAATTTCGATCAACCTTCGGGAAATTCCTGAAGCCGTATCCGACTACTTTGTTATTTGTGAGGCTGAATCGGCTCCTCAGGTAAGGGCAATCGCCGAACAGGTAGAAAGGTCGGTCAAAGAAAAGCTAAAAGAACTTCCTTATGAAAAAGAAGGTTTCGATTCTCTACATTGGATCATTCTGGATTATGTAAACATAGTGGTACATATTTTCCAACCGGAACTAAGATCATTTTACAA
>DATGTY010000305.1:0-22070 GCA_035301605.1 Chitinophagaceae bacterium
TCGCTACATGCGTAATTCCTTTTTCTAACAGCCAATCTCGCAGTTGCTCTATCGACTCGGTAAAACCACCGTAATTCCTCGTCTCTTCTTTTATCCCTGTTCCTCTAATGGTAGCGACTATCAGGCTTTTATGCACGTCAATTCCGCAACCTCGGGCAACTACTTGTTCAAATGCTATGTTATTGTCCTCTTTTTTGCTCATACCTATTCTTTTTTTAACAAGGTAACTGGTTGCGGCGAATAATTATCCCCCTGTGTGTTAATCTTATTGTCATGGATGTTTCATTACTTCATTTTATCATTCCTTGAATCAAAATTCTAAAGAAAGCATTTCATGTTCTAAAATGCTTTCTTTATTATTCAGCCTCAAAGAGTTCACGTGAAGGCAACACAAATTGCCCCCCCTGGACCATGCGTTTCTCCATCATGATCACAATGAGAACATTTTTCATCACAGTCATCATCACTACTACAATAAGCATTACACTTATCATCCCCTGATTTAGTTACTGGTTTAGTACCACCTAACACTTTCTTCAATTCTTCTCTTGAGAGCACCTCGGCATTGCCAAGGTTCAACTCTTCTAATTTTAATTTTTTCATTTTACTAAGATTTTAATCATTAAACAATAAAATTCTGCTTGTTGCATTTTTCAACAAGGAACCTGTCTCATAAATTCTGTCCCATATAAAATCCATCCCAGTTTAGATAAGTATGGTGTCTGAGACAGAAAAACTCATACTTTATCCTCCTCAAGATGAATATTTTATTGCTCCGATGTTGCCTTCGGAGAAAAGCAACCAATAAAATAAACTTATTTCCATGCTACAAGCTTGGATATCCTAAAGGTAGAAACATATTCACACACAAAAAATACCCCAATTGGTGTATTTTTTCCACCGTTATGTGATATCACCAACAGTTCTCCTGCGACCTTTCTAAGGTCGAAAAAGAGATATACATGCAGATCGTTAAAAATATATGATATCTCCGATATCATATATTTTCGGGAAACAATCCACAAAACAGGAAAGCTACTTTTGATCTCAGCGAGATCAAAGATTTGTAAAAACAGATCCAGCAGGACAGCGCCTAACGACCTCGGAGAGGTCGCATATAATGCCTCAAAGATTTGCCCACATGCTCTTTTTTATTTGTCTTCGGTCTTAATTCATTGTCAGTTTACCGGTTTCTACCAGTTGCTGTAAAGCCCCTTTCAGATTTACCACATAATTCGAGAATCCCAAAACAATCCCCTTCTTATTAATGATTACATGGGTAGGAAACCCACGTACTTGCAGGGAATCTTCAATATAATCTCCGACATCAGGAACAGTAGCATATTGAAAGGCATGTTCAGAGAGAAATTTTTTTACGCTCTTTTTTGAGCTGCGTGCCAGACTAATAAAAACAATATCATCCCCCCCGTATTTGTTCACTAATTTATTCAATTCGGGCATTTCCTTAACACACATATGACACCCCACAAACCAGCAATTAATCACAATAATCTTCCCTTTACAACTTTTATTCGTATATTCTTTTCCATTTAAAGCCTTAAAATTAAAATCAGGAAGAGGCTTCTCGGATAGATTATTATGTTTAGCATCAATCTTTCCTAAAAAGGCCAAATATCGATAAATATCTCTTTTTTTTTCTACCTCTTTTACTTTAATTAACTTATAATGATCAATAGCCGAATTAGACTTTAATTTAAGCGGTAAATATTGTCCTGTAATAAGCTTTTTAAAAAATTCTTTTCTGGGAATTTTTTTATTAGTGGTATCATATACCACATAATTTCGACTAAAATTGACATGATAATACCAATATTTCCAAAAGTGAGGAAAGGTATCTAAAATATAAGAAGCATTATATAAAGGCTTTCCGGGACTTGAATGATTACACGAAAACATCAAGACCAATAGCGAAAACACGCAGCATATGAGTAACCTTCTTTTTAAGATACTAATTCTCATCTCTTTAAACTTTAAATAGATTTTTAACCGAGCCAAAACAAAAAACAGCAGCATATTTAGTGGATACCGCAATATATAACCTCATTTTAGCTCTGTCAATTATTAAAAGCATGTTTATCCATATACACACTTGCCCATAATCTGCCCTGCCGGACATGAACTCATCATGTCATAAGGCATACACCTACCACAATCAGAAGGATTATATTCATCACAGCACATCACATCTCCAGTACCACTACCCCCACTTCCTCCAGATCCTATTCCACCGAGCACTTTCTTCAATTCTTCTCTTGAGAGCACCTCAGCATAGCCAAGGTTCAACTCTTCTAATTTCAACTTTTTCATAATAAATAATTTTTAAAAATTTAACAATAAAATTTCCACGCGTTGCGTTTTCGTCAACGACGCTGTCTCTTTACTTCTGTCCCATATAAAATCCATCCCAGTTTAGATAAGTATGATGTCTGAGACAGAAAAACTCATACTTTATCCTCCTCAAGATAAATATTTTATTGCTACAATGTTGCCTTCGGAGAAAAGCAACCAATAAAATAAACTTATTCACATATTACAAGCTTAGATACCCTAAAGGTAGCAACATATTCACACACAAAAAATACCCCAATTGGTGTATTTTTCATCCTCATTGGTTTACTTTCTTCATCATATTATAGTAAAACCGTTGTAAGAGTCGCATGGGTTTGGAGATAACGATGGCGGTAGCCTGCAATCCGCTTCTAAACTGGATCGTCTTATGATATTCCGTCTCTAATCCGTTTGGCAGTGCGACCCTGCCCAGAAAACCGCTGTCAGAAGCCACTTTAGAAATGTAGCTCAAACGACCATTTAGGATACCGAACTGTTCATAGGGATAAGAGTGTACTCGAAGCTGGACGGGTTGCCCTACGGCTACCTTCCCAAAATTATGTTGAGAGAAATGAATCCTGGCATAGTAGGTGCTGTTGAGTGGGTTGACATACCCCAATTTCTCTCCGGCATGGAGAAAGCTGTTTTTTTGCAGTGGTAATAAAAAAGCAATAGTTCCCGATACCGGTGCTTTTATAACATTTTTTGAGATCCATAAATCGACTTCACTCTGAAGCGTATGAAGTTTTTGCAGGAAGATTTGCTTTTGCCGGGAGATGGTATGGTTTAATTCGGCTATTTCGGCTTTTTGATCTGCTTCCTGCTGCCGGTTATTGGTGAGGGATTGCTTCAGTTGGGGAAGACGCTGCTTTTTGTTTAGATAAGTACTTCTGGCCTCCCGATAATCCAAATCAGAAAGTACTTTTTCACTGTATAACTTTTTATTGGCTCGGAAGTCTTTTGTGGCCAGGCTAAGATCTTGTCTGGTGAGGGCTATCCTATGTTGAATCGTTTTCCGGTTCTCTTTAAGGAAGGCAATATCTGCCATAAGATGATGCTTCTTCCTGAAATAATATCCGGTCGTCAGATAATCGGTAAACTGTTGAAGGGCTGCGCTAAAATCCTGAAAAGAAGATTGAAGCTCTCCTAAATCATCCAATTGATAACGAAATAAATCCGGAATATGTTTCGGATGGTTTTGTTGCAATAAATAAAGTACCGAGTCTAATCGTTGGGATAATAGAAGGATTTGGTTATGGCTTCCGGTACTCTCCACCCAGCCTATTGCAGTGCCGGCAGATACGGTATCCCCATTATGTTTAAACAGACGGATTAATTTTCCCTCTTTTCGGGCAACCACCGCCCGGGGACCATTGGCAGCATTGAGTGTAGCGGTGGCTTTTATTGTATCCGGATAGCGGATAAACCAAGTACCCGCCACCATCAGCAATAAGATAAATAAAAATATAGGTAGTGCCCACCTTCCCCAAAAACCGGCTCTTTCAGAAATGATATCTTCCACTTCCCGGGAACGGAAGTCTTCAGGAGGGATTTTCTCCTGATCCGATGCATCTTTTTTATTTGTAGTATGATGTTTTTTTTTCGGCATTTTACTTTTTCTTTGTAATATCAATAGGGCTAAAACGCTCCCATATCACCCTCCCAGTTCTAATTGATTTTTAACCAGTTCATAATATTTCCCTTTTAAAGCTATTAAAGTGTTATGTGACCCCTCTTCAGCAACTTCACCATCCTCCAACACCACAATCTTATGCGCATTTTTTACCGTGCTTAGTCGATGCGCTGCCACAACTACCGTTTTATTCTCAAAAAACTGATTCAGGTTTTCAACAATTTCCTTTTCATTGTTGGCATCCAGAGAATTGGTCGCCTCATCAAAGAATAAAAATTCAGGATTTTTATAGGTAGCACGCGCAATAAGTACGCGTTGCTTTTGTCCCTGACTAAGTCCCGTACCTTCTGTGCCTAATTTCGTGTAAAAACCATTCGGCAAAGATTCGATAAAAGACAATATATTTGCTATTTTACAGGCATCTACCATTTGGTCATGGTCAATATCTTCTTCTCCGACCACTATGTTTCTGGCAATGGTATCGTCGAAAATATATCCGTCTTGCATAACTGCCCCACATTGTGTTCTCCAAAATCGTGGGCTAAAATAGCGTAAACTGCTATGACCGATTTTAATATCTCCCTCATATTCATCATAAAATTTTAATAATAGCTTTAAGAGAGTGGTTTTCCCACTGCCACTTTGCCCCACAAGAGCCGTGACTTTCCCGGTCGGAATTTCCAAATGAATATCTTTTAAAACGGGGGTGTCCAAGGAGCCCGGATAGGTAAAAGACATCCCGGAAAGGTGGATGTTTTTATTTTCCGGCAAATAGCTCAGATAACTTTTATAACGGTCTTCTTCATCCTGTATCTGCCGCACTTCGTTCAGTCGTTCCATCGCAATCTTGGTGTCCTGTCCGCTTTGTATCAGACTGATAAACTGGTGCACCGGGCCGCTCAATTGTCCAATGATATACTGTACCGCCAACATCATACCCAAAGTCAGCTTCCCTTCAATGACCATTTTAGCCACTAAAAAGGTAATGACTACATCTTTCCCCTGATCTATCAACAAAGCGCCGGCCTGCTGAAGCTGGTTATAATTTAAATTTTTGAAACTCAGCCGGTAAATAGCAGCCTGCACCCGTTCCCATTCCCAGCGCTTCAACTGCTCTGCACCATTCATTTTAATTTCCTGCATTCCCTGTACCAGCTGCAAGGTTACGGTATTTCCCTTGGAATTGAGATAAAAATTTTCATAATTAATCTTTCTCCGGATCCGTAGGAAAAGAACAATCCACAGGAAATACAGGATGCTGCCAATCAGGAATACAAAGAACAACTGTACATTGTAATAAGCCAGTACAAAGGCAAAAACAATAAAGTTAAAAATAGAAAAAATGGTATTTAAAGCGGTGCCGGTCAGGAAGTTTTGAATGGTATTGTGATCCCCTATCCGTTGCAGCGTATCGCCCGAGTGATGGATATCGAAATAACTGATAGGTAACCGGATAAGCTTAATCCAAAAATCAGAAAGAATATTAAGGTTCAATACGGCAGAAATACGCAATAGCAGCCGACTACGAATGAAATTGACAATACTGCGACTGAATACCAGCACCAATTCCGCAATGAGTACGATGGTGATATAAGATAGATTTCGGGTGTTGATTCCAGTATCTACGATGCTTTGCGTCAGAAAAGGGAAAATAAGTTGGAAAATAGAAGAAATAATCAGTGCGATAAAGACCTGAGTAAGCAACCATTTGCTTTTCTTCAGGTACTGCAAAACCCAGCTCCAGTTCAACTTGTCTTCTTTCTCTCCTTCCTGTTCGTAAAAATAAGGCGTAGGCTCCAAAAGCAGAGCAGTGCCCCCCACCCAACCTTCCCCTCCGAAGGAGGAGTTGGCAGCCCAATGCTGTAAAAATTCCCGCCGATTGTAAGTAATAAGACCTTTAGCAGGATCAGCCACCAAGATCTTTGTCCCTCCCCATCGAGAAACTCCTATCAATACCACAAAATGATTTTGCTCCCAGTGCAGAATACAGGGATGAGGCGCTTTGCGTAAAATTTGATCCTCAGTAACCTGAACACCTCTCGTACGAAAACCCATCTTTTCTGCTGCCAGGCTAATGCCTAAAAGCGAAACGCCTTCCTTAGAATAACCGGCCACCTGTCGAATACCATCCGTATTATAATGTTTTCCATAATAACGCGCGACCATCCGGAGACAGGTGGGACCACAATCCATGGCATTCAGTTGTTTGTAGAAAGGAAAGGACATAATACCGTTCTGTTTTTTTAATACTGCACTAATTCATATTTTGTATAAATCTTCTCTAAGGTGACCAGGCTTTGATTACTGCTACTCAAGATAAACATCACCAATTAATTTATAAACAGTAACTCTGCGCAGCTTTCATTATATTCCGGTCTATATAAACACATTTGGCAGAGATAAATTGAATAAATTCCATTATAGAATATATTAGATGCCTTATCCACGTTTATTCTTTTAATATCATTTTTTGCTTTTTTTTCGTACCCGTTCTCCGGGAAGTAATAATGTAGTAATGTGTTAATTTTCAAGCTTTCTATTAGTTCTTTATTATTATGTCTTAGTTTCTTTTCTTGGGATATTATATCATTAACATGCTGAATGCCTTTTTCTTCCCAAAAGGTATCCTTGCTTTCTTTTGCGGCTGTATAAAAAGATAAAGCAAAAAATGAGATAGTGTTAGAAAAGGAAGGATTTCTGTCTCTATAACACCCTCCTTTTTTTATTAATATATTCATGTAATAATCTGCAAAAAGCATAGTCTTAGTGAACATCTTTTTTATTGCTGGATCATTTACATTAACAAATTTACTTATCAAGAGAAGCACCTGAGTGAGTTCAACTATATCCTTTTGATCAATTTGTTTCAAAATTTCTGTCTCGTCTATATTCAAAAGACCCTCTTCTCCATATAGCAGTTCGTATAAATTATCTGTCAAAATGACTATACATTCTTGATGACAAAGGTAACGATACCTATGTGTACTTAAAGAACGCCCCTTTAATCTTTTAAAATAATAGGCTAACTTTCCGAGAAGACCATCTTGTAACGATAACCCCTTGTCTAATGCAAAAACTACCAATTTATAGATAGTATCATCTACTTCTTCAAGGACAAAATCTGTGTTTATATCCAAAATTTTGCTCTGTTTTAACCACTCTAAACCCCATCCAACGCCCAAAACACCATCTTTAAAAGACAAGTCTTCAGTGTAAGATATATTTTCAATCACATCATGTAATATCTTATTCCCTTTTTCTTTAAAAATCTTATTATCATATCCCTTAGCCAAAGTCAAATAAGATATAGCTATACCCATTTTCCCCTCATACAGACCATTTGAAGTTGGGAGAATACTGTAAGTATTATCTTTCAAGTCATGAATGTCTTTTATTCTGATTCTATTCTCCATATATCTACTATTTATTCCAAGCCCAATGTTGAATATAATTTTCTAAATCATTTTTCTCCATATTACAAATACTTAAATATTCCTCCATAAGTCTAAAATAGATTTCCTGATCTTCATAACCTGAGTTTTCTTTACGTTCATGGGGTAAATGAAATAAAGGACCATCTACGCGCTTCACTTTGTAATCTAACCTCATTAAACGCTTAGTGCGTTCTACATCCTCAGGTCCCCAGCTAGAAATATTTTCATTTTCAAGTCCTGCGTTCCTATACATAGTCTTAGATAAAAAGGTTGACCCGCCCCATGCTCTTTTAGCACTAACATAAAATTTATTTCTATTCAGAGTGAAAAATAAGGGATCTAATAGTTTACCAAACATCACCTTGAACAAGTTATCTACATTAAAAAGTTCCCCACTATAGGGGGAGACCATAGCAGTATTAGTGTCTCTGATTAAGTTGGTCGCTTGGATAATCTGATCCAATGGTAAAACGACATCTGTATCATGGATAACAATAATCGATGATTGCGCTTTTTTAATTAAGTAATTATTCAACATAGTTCGATGTAACAACCTATTATTATCTTTCCTATAAAATAATTTACAATTAGGTGGCAAGAGAAGGGGATCTATTTTTGATGAACTGTCGCTTTCTCCAATTAAAACAGAAGTTCTGAAAAACTTGTAAATATACTGTGTGACAATATAAAGATTTTCCAACCTGCTTTCGGAGTCTATTCTTATAGGAATTAAAAAAGTTACGTCTCTTAAGTCTATTTTGTTGTTCGTCTTACTTTCTAAGTAGCCATCTATACATGCAGTTAATGCATAACTAGCTGAGTCCTTTTTAATTTGTTTCAGTGTCAAATCATAAAAAGGAGGATAATTTACATAATTAAGTTTTCGAAAAAAATCTTTGTCTTTTTCCTCGACAGCACCGGAATAATGCAATATCTTTTTCTTTTGCCATGAATCTAAGTCGGAAATTGCCCAGCAAAAATCTAGCTCTTTGGAAATTTTAATATTTTTTTTAAAATAAAGCGCATTCCAAAATAGACACCACATATCTGCACACCAAGCCTGAATTCCAGAATAGGAGAAAGGCCTTCCTTTGTGCTTCTCCAATTGATACTTTTTCTTTTTATTTATATCGTTTAAATACTGATACATTTTCTCGCAATCTCCTTCCATTTTTTGCCAAAAAGAGGTAGATATATTTTTCAAAAGATATTGAGCACCGCCACAGTTATTATCGTTATCTGATACCCGTTTAGGTGATATACCTATCAAATCACACATTCCTATAAATTCCTTTTTATCTAAAAAGTTTTTAATATAGGTCGTATCCAAATAATCTTTGGTATCAGAGACGTACCAGGTCTGTCCTTGGGATAGCGTATCAAAGTCCGGCAATTCTCTAAAGATTATGTCTGCATCATGATAAAAAATTATCTCATTTTCTAACCAAGGATGCTTTTGAAAATGTTTTCTGATTAAATGAGGTCTTATTGACGAAGGATAGTGTTTTTTCACCCTTTGATCTGGATACAGATAAAAGGAAGCTTTATCTTTATTATCTTTTATTAATGTTCTAAAATATTCCTCTACATCATTTTCTTTTTCATCGTATCCTACTAAAACATGAATATCCTCAAGGTCAATTCCTAATTGATGGAAATTATACAACTGTATTTCCAATTGCCAAGTAAAATAAAACATTGCCGGCTGTGCTGAAATAAAAATCATTACAATCCTATTAAAGTTTATTCTCTAAAATATCTATTATTCCCCGCCCCATATCATTAGAACTTACAAAAACTATTTCTCCTTTTGTATTTACCAATACCATTTGTGGGATGGCATGAATACTATAATTCCGGCTAATTTTTTTAGAGCGATCAAGAACTTGTCTCCACTGCATCTTTTTTTTGCGAATAATCTCTTCTATCCGAGATAAATTAGTATCCCAACTAATTCCCAAAATCACTAATTTCTCCTTTGGATATTTTTTTCGAATGCTTTTTAACAGAGGGATTTTTTGCATACAAGGTCCACACCAAGTCGCCCAAAAATCAAGTAATACATATTTGCCTCTATAATCCTTTAATCTGATCGGTATCCCTTTAATATCCTTTAAAGAAAATAAGGGTGCTTGTCTCGTCTCAAGATCCTTTACGGAAAATAAATAACTATTTATCGTATTTATTATCGATTTACCTTCTATACTTTCCCCATACTTTTTTGAAAAGACCTTGACATAAAACTGCTTCATTTGCTTCCAGAAAACCGTGTCCTCCCTATATAAAGCACTCAAAGAAGGTAAAGTCTGATTCCTGAAATACCACAACGAAAAATAGCTATTTGAGTTATCCCTTAAAATAGAAAGATCAGACTTAATGACCGCCTTATATAGATCGAGAAATCTTTGTTTTAAAGAATCGACCTGAAAAACTTGTCCTTTATACTTCTGCTGCATTTTTTCTAATTCCTGAGCGGAATTTAATCGTTCCCGTGTGTTAAAAATGGTATTATATACTTTATTAGAAGAATCAAAAATAGGATGGACATTCATCGTATTATTGGTGACCAATCTTCCTTTAGAAAGAAATAAACTAACTTTAGCGGTGTCTTTGTCAAGAAAGAAGTTCTCACTCAAGGTCTTGTTTCCATTATTATATTGCACACTAACCGAAGGAACATAGGAATAATATTTCTGTACTAGTGTTATTCCCTGTTGTGTTAGGGTATCCGGTATGAAAATGGTATTTAAACCATTATCATAATGAATCGAAATGTTATCAGGATGCATCTTTTCCCCGAAGGTTAACTCTAAATTAAATTTACTTTGTCCAATAGAGGTATTACAATTTAAAACCAGAGTTATAAAAGAAAATAGTATTATTAACCCATTTTTTTTCATTATATTGTTATGTTTGTTAATTATTCCCTTAATTTAAAGAGGAAAGACAACAAGCTCAAAACTACCTTCTTTGCTTGTGTTGCCTTTCAATGGTTAGTATAAATCTGGACAACCAACGCCTCCAAAAACGCTACATTCACAGGATTTACCAGATAGAGGACCTAAAGTTATAGTTTCAACACCACAAGATCCTAAGTCATTGGATCCCGGAAAATTTACTTTAGTACACCTCCCTTTACATTTAACAGCAGTAGTTATTGCTGGTGTTGATGTGCTACCTACAGTTCCTCCAAGTACCTTTTTCAATTGTTCTCTGGTCAACACTTCTGCATTGTCCAAATTCTGAAGATTCATTTTGATCTTTTTCATCATATAAAATTTTAGATTAAAAATTCAACCCTGCCTTTTTGAACAGAGTAGATTCCATTATCCGTTAATCGGATAAGAAATGTTTTAAGTCATGCACACTGTGTAAATCGGGCTATTGATATCCATCTATGAAAATAGTAGGCGTAAAACTGATTTCCACATCATTACACCATTTTCTCATTTTCTGTATTAGAAATTAAACGGAATATTATTACCTTTTTGCTAATCTAAAGATAAAGTATTTTCTGACTTATATATATTATTCTCGGGAGGGGAGGGATTGCATCTTTTTCCCTTTTTATTCGATAATTTCATACTATTCTAACAATTTTTTCTTTAAAATATCCTTAAGCTCTGATAGGTCTTTTTTCTTACTTTTCGCTCGACTATAAATTATTTTCCCATTCTTCCCAATCAAATAAGTTTGAGGGATACTAAAAGATCCACCATAGGCGTTACTTAGTTTTATATTATTATAAATATTAATCCAATTCATTTCGTGTCTTTTAATAAAGTCGAGATAATGATCATAATTTCCTTCATTGTAAGATGCAGCTATCATCACTAAGTCTTTCTTTGAATATTCTGCTCTAATCTTCTTTAATATTGGCAATTCCGAACGACAAGGACCGCACCATGTGGCCCAAAAAGTCAATAATACATACTTCTTATTCTTGTAGTTTGATAACGTAACGGTATTTCCGTCTATATCTTTCACCTTAAAAAGCGGTGCTTTAACAGAATGAGGAGACGAGGTTGCTTTTATTCCATCTAACATTTTTAGAAAGATCTGTCCTTCCGTGCTATTCTTAAACTTATCGGGAAATACCGTATTGAAGAAATGTCTTACTGAATCTGGTCTCATTGAAATTAGGCTATTCCTTCTAAAATAATAGAAAGAATAATAAGAGTCACTATGTTTTCTGACATACTCTAAGCTCTTTTCATTGATTTGGCGCGTCAATCCTAAAAATTCCTTTTTAATCTTTGTTTTTTTTCCGTTAAACAAACTTTGTCCATACTTTCTTAAAAGAGAGTGAGCTTTATTCACTTCCTCTCTAATTTCTGCGGACATACCAGACTGAGCTTTTTTAAAATCATACGCATGTTGCACTGCATAATTCCCAAAAATAGAATCAATGGTAGTCGGTTTGAAAAATGCAATTATTGCCGGTTTTTCTTTTAGAAAAAAATAACTCTGGTACCATAAATTCTCACTTTTCCGCGGATACTTAAAAATTATTCCTGCATATAAACCATAATATTCACCTGTAAACCAAAGCTTATTTTTATGGCTCTTTAAAGGTTTCAGAGGAACTTCCGCTTTCCCGTTATCTACCGAGACACGAAGTTTTTCTGTCTTTATATTGGGTGGTAATATCAATTTAAACTGAAACTGTTTTTGTGCTATTACTGAAAAAGGCAGAATTGCAAACACTAAGCAGAATAAAAATAGCTTTATCATAGTATATTTTTTTTAAACACAATAGCTTTACACAAGGAGTAAAACTATTGTATCAATTCATTTTTTACTAATTAGCTGTTCCAGATTCTACAGAGCAGTCTTGGTGGGGAGTAGAAAGGTCACTACAGCCACATGTTTTTTGATCTCCCCAATCCTGCCATTCACAATTATATGAATAGCCCAGATGATCACCTCCCCAGCATTTCCCAACACAAGCAACAGTAGTTTGGATCGGATGAGTAGTATTACCTACTGTTCCGCCTAACACCTTTTTCAATTGTTCTCTGGTCAACACTTCTGCGTTGTCCAGGTTCTGAAGATTCATTTTAATCTTTTTCATCATATAAAGTTTTAAATTAAAAATTCTACCCTGTCTTTTTGAACAGAGTAGATTCCGTTATCCTTTAATCGGATAAGAAATGTTTTAAGTCATGCACACTGTATAAATCGGGCAATTGATATCCATCTATGAAAATAGTAGGCGTAAAACTAATTTCTACATCATCACACCATTTTCTCATTTTCTGTATCTTTTTACCTTGCTTCTTGAGTGTTTCATTCATAGGATACTTCGAGGCAAACTTCTCGTAATTTTTTCTCTTAGCCAGATACCAATCGTCCAACGCTTGCTTCACTATATCTTTATTTTCTTTCTCATCTATCGCTAAAAAATGACGCGTCGGTGCTGCTGCCTTATCATGTTCATTGTCGTATGCTACAAAAATAATTCTAATGTGTAGGTTGTTATAATTGTCTAATAATTCATCTAATACCGGATGTGCCATGGAACAGGGGCCACAAAAAGGATTACAAACTTTCACTAATTTGTGTTTGCCATTGGGATTGCCTAATGTTATCCCCATTTCCTCTATACCCTCCAAATCGATTTTCTTCTGTTTAACTAATAAGCCTTCGAATACACTTGAAGTATATTTGAGTCTTTGAACCACTGCTTTATTTCGCCTCCCCTCTTCTGCTTTTATCCATAAAGGTCGAATGAAACTCCACAATATTCCCGGGACCAAAAAAGAAAAAAGTATGGTTATAAATATGGATAGAGTAACATTTTCAACTGAAAAAATAAAAAGATGTCCCATCACAGTAGAGGCTAACTCAACTATTAATAATGCTTGAATCGTTAAACAAAGTACACACCATTTTTTTACAATTTTCCATTGATAAAAGATTGAAAAAAATACGTAAGGAGCAGCAAGAGCATTAAACCATGCTAATATTCCCATTATAGTAGCATCCATCCCACTTAGCAATAGGCTCAAAAATCCTCCGGCAAAATAAATGAATCCAATCTCACTCCAGCTAATGCCCCCTCCCAATTTAGCTGCTTTAGATTGAAGCACATTCCCACAGTTGGTATTCCTGCCGGAAGTACAGATTTTCTTTAAAACGGGGTTTCCCTGATCGATTTCATACCATAGCAACATTCCTGTCACGACCGCTCCGCATAATGAGAAAAAAACAAATAATGCAGTGAATATATTCCCTATATCGGTAACTGAGAGAGCATTTATAACTACTAAGGTCATCAACAAAATGGATAATAACACAACAAAAGGAAGTTGAATTTTTTTTAGAAGCTCTTTAAGATGTCTTTGTCGATATTGTAGTTCACCGGCTCCTTCTAAATCATCCACCAATAATGCTTTTCCTTTGTACATTTTAGAAAAGTCGTTCAAGTCTTCGTTTTTGATTTTATTATTTAGGTAATAAGTAACATTATTTGAGTCGATATTTTCTACAACAACAAACTCCGTTTCTCTGTCTTGCTTTATTTGAGCAAGAAAAGGCGGATCTATATTTAATAACTGGCTTGGCAAAAGTTCAATGCCTACAGCTTTGACTTTCCAGTTGGCGAGTACATCCATCACACTCAACATACTGGGATAATCCGGATGTTCCTGAAGCGACTTCTGTATTGAAGAACGAGTCACCTTCACTTTCAGTAACTCCATAAGCTTCATCGTGGTAACAATGACGTTGTCCTGCTGTGTGGTAAATAAAGAAGCCATCCTACATTAATATTTAGAGATTAAAAGAAATAATTCTTCTTGTTTCTAATCTAAGCATAAAGGTAAAGCCTCTTTTTCATATATAAAATACACCAATTGGTGTAAATTTTCTTCCCTAATCAGAATATTGCAATCATTCTTCTGCGACTTTTCCAAAGTCGGGGAAAGGGGGATAGGTATAAGACAGTTAAAAATATAGGATATTTCCGATATCATGAATGCCTGAAAACAATCCATAAGAACAGGGTGTAACCTTGTTATTTAAAAAGACATCTTATTTTTTTTAAAGCTGAAGCGACTACCTGATGCATATCGTAATACCGGTATTCGGCCAATCGGCCGCCAAATAAAACATTTTGTTCCTTTTCTGCAACCAATCTGTATTTTTTATAAATACTCATATTATGTTCATCATTTATCGGGTAATAGGGTTCATTCTTACCATTATATTCCTGTGGGTATTCTCTTGTAACCACCGTCTTCTTATACTTGCCACTGTTTTTTATATCAAAATATTGGTGTTCAATAGTTCTGGTAAATGGAATTTCTGTATCCGTATAATTAATGACAGCATTACCTTGGTAGTTATTTGAATTTATCTGTTCGTGTTTAAAGCGCAGGCTTCTATAATTCAATCTACCAAACCTAAAGTTATAAAATGCATCCAAAGATCCGGTATATAGTATAGTTATGGCCTTTTTATTTAATTCCTGTTTATTTTCAAGATAGTCCGTATTTAATTTTACTTCAATTCCCTTCAAAAGAGCATTGATTAATTTATTGTATCCTCCTTCAGGAATACCTTGATATCTATCATTGAAATAATTATTGTTATAAGAAAATCGTAATGGGAGCCGTTTAATAATAAAAGGAGGAAGTTCGGTAGCTTTTCTTCCCCATTGCTTCTCAGTATATCCTTTTATAAAGGTTTCATAGATATCCTTCCCTACCATTGCCAGAGCCTGCTCCTCAAGGTTTTTTGGTTTATCTATATTGACCGCTGCCACCTGCTGCGCTATTTTAGCTTTCACCTCATCCGGTTTAGTTAATCCCCATAATTGATTAAAAGTATTCATATTAAAGGGAAGGTTATATAATTTCCCCTTATAACAGGCTAATGGAGCATTGACATAATTATTGAAAGGAGTCAATGCATTTACGTAATTCCATATTCCCCTGTCATTGGTATGGAAAATATGTGCCCCATATTGATGAACAATTACATCTGCTATTTTTCTACAATAAATATTGCCTCCAACATGGCCTCTTTTCTCTATAATTATACACTTCTTTCCCGCTTTCTTTGCTTCATGGGCAAATACTGATCCATATAGACCGGCTCCGACAATTAAAAAATCATATTCTTTCGCCATTACATTATTCAATTTAATTCTTCCTAAAAAAATCAATGGGCAGTTAATATTTAGTTTTTAAACTGCATGTTTAGCCTTTATTACTTGTTTAAAAAAGTTTATTAAATCATGTATGTAATAATCAAAGGAAAACTGCAGTCTTTTCTCCCAAACATTTTGTCTTAATATTTCCATCGATTTTTCATCATTTAATTGCTTACCCAATTCATTGTAAGAATTAAATAATACGCCTACTCCAAGTTCTGTTAACAGTTTTTGCGAAGCTACCAAGTGACCCGAATTATTCTTTTGAATCATTGGTAAACCCGCTACTGCTAAAGTGGATATTCGGGCAGGATAGTTTAAATCATTCCAGCTGCATCGCATCAGTTCTCCATTATTAGTACTTGCAAAACAATGTAGCCAACCAGCATCGTATTTTGATAATTCTTTAGTCCAGTCTTTAGGTTTACAATATGTATGTAGTTGTAAATATTCGCCGCATAATTTATGTACTTCCTTTACCCAATTTTTCCATTTTGACTGATAAAATTCGCCATATAAATGCAAGTAAATGTTGTGCTTTGCAAGTATTGCAATGTCAGAGGGCTTAATACCATATGGCCTACCAGCTATTACTGTATGTATATTTCCGTCCATATTAGATAACAAAGTCGATCGCTCATTTGCAAACCATTTAAGAGGAGGAAGATCACCGTCTAAAATATATGATAGTCTATTTTTGTCC
Organism: Chitinophagaceae bacterium; assembly: GCA_035301605.1. Classification (GTDB taxonomy): domain Bacteria; phylum Bacteroidota; class Bacteroidia; order Chitinophagales; family Chitinophagaceae; genus FW021-bin31. The sequence continues at coordinate 16,278 of DATGTY010000305.1, forward strand.
CCTATAAATTGATCGAACCATTCTTTGCATTGCTGGTTAATATAAATACGGCCATCAGCATTATAAAACAACTCTACCATTTCTTTCCATATACCTCTATTTCGGCAAAAGAAAGGGCCTTCTTTAAAATGCCACACAATGGGTATATTAGGATTGGAACGCATAACGTAATGTGCCAGCCTTACTGCCTGAGTATTTAATAATGCATAGATAATATCTGGTTTAATTTCTTCTATTTGCGTTTGTAAATTTTCAATTTCCAGGTCAATAATATTTCCAAAAGAGAAAGGACCTATTGCATTCTGAATATCTGGATTGCTTATCCATAGGCCAAATAAACGGTGTCCCTCTTTTTCAAAAACAGTTAATCGTTCAGGATTAAAACCCAGTTCCCCTACGATTAATATCTTTAATTTCCCGGGTGTTATAGATATATTTCTATTTTTTGCAGATTGTGTCTTTTCATTTATATAGTTCCCACTTTCAGTATAAAATTTCAAGGGCGCTTTTATGGAATAATGTTTTTTATAAAAATGGATACCTCCCCCATATTTTTCACTCACAATCTTATGGCGCTGGTGTGGATGACTCACCCATTCACATGTTACGGTACCCGTGCCAACGAACGTACCTTCCTTACTCAACTGCCCCCAAAACATTTTATTCAGATTCCCCGTTACAAACTCTTCGCGTTCCACCCATTGACAATACTTTTTCTTATGCATTACCTGTACTAGCTGCAGACTTTGGTCAGGTATCATTCCTAAAACCTTCTTAATGGATAGTCCATTTGCATAATTATCAGTATTATCATAATATAGCCCGGAATAAGAGAGTACAGAGGCATCTGTTTTTGACAAAGTATTATACAAGGAAGAAAGATGGTTGGCATAATATATATCATCCGAAGGTAAATAACAGATAAATTCATGTTTTGCATAAAGAATTCCCAAGTTTAGGCAAAAGCCCAATCCCTTGTTTTGGTCGTTTTTATAATACCGGACCCTGCTATCATCGATATAATCCTCTATTACCTGTTCCGTATAATCAGTAGAACCATCATTTATTAAGATTAACTCCCAATTCTTGAAATCCTGAGCAAAAAGGCTGGTCAAAGATCGCCGAATAAAGGCTCCTTGGTTATATGTGGGCATTATTACAGAGATAAAGTTTTGCATTAATGTTATTTGATTTAGTGTAGGACTAATTATCGTAAATAATTAGTATTTTATTTTTAATTAGAAATTCAATCTTTAAAAAAATCAGCTCGTAAAAATCCTTGTACTCTTTCTCGTTTTTTAAAGGTGGAAGCAAAGCATTCATTTTTTCTAATAAATCTTTATATGAAATTTTAGTTTCGGTGAGTACAATCAAATTAATGCAGATTTTATCTAATATGACTTCACGATATCCAGAAAAAAATAATTCCGGTATTATTCCAATCACAATATCTTTTTTATCAGAACATTGGATATTTATATTTTTCATATTAGAGATTTGCATAGTCGTCCAATCAAAAGTAGAATGAATAATTTCAATATACGGATTTCTACTTAAGATTACAGGCATTCTATCCCCTTGGTTCATCGTAAGAAAACCTACCAATTTCATTAAATTATTTTCTAGCTCCTTTAAATGAAACGAGTCAATCTTACGAAACTTAGTACATATTCGGTAAATCTTTTGTTCATATTTTAAAAGTTCTTTTAACAGCCCATTTTCTGACTTTTCTATATATCTGCAAAGGCTGGCATTTGAGTTAAAGTTCAGCTCCGGGTTTAATACTGTAGCAAAATGTTCAGATTTACTGAACCTGAATTTATTTGCACTGGTAGATGTAATTGTGGGATAAAGTTCTTTTATTTTTCCATTATAAAAAGAATGTTGGTTTTTAAAAAGAGAGATAATTCTCAAAAATACTTCTTCATCCTCTCTCCTAAGATATCTTACTAACCAATCGCAAACTTCCTTATCTCGCTTATAATTTCCTATGAGATGCATATAGCCTAATTGATCAGCCTTGGGAAAAGATGCTATTTCGTTCTTAATATATCCATTATCATCTAAGACTTTATTGAATAAACAAGTTACCGTTTTTTTCTCATTTAAAGTAATGGAATAGAAAAGTAATTGCTCAAAAAGGATATTAAAATTACTATTTAAAATGGTCTCATCATTTTTATCAATAAAGTCTTTCGCTATAGCTACATAACGTTTAAAAAACTCTACATCATAACCCCCTACTATACCCATATTATAAGATAGCATATCATGAGAAAGTAGGTTTCTTTTTAGAAAACCCGGGATATACTTAAGCTGTTCTGCAAAAGGAGTAAGAAGTCTTTTGTAATATAAAGTTCCTTTCTCTAGGTTTTGTGCAATTAACTTTGAAGACAGTAATTCCTTTTTAACAGGCTGCCAAATAAATACGTCCCCATCAACATGCAAAAAGGGCTTTTCTTGCTTTTCGTAAGTTAATAACTTTGGCAAAGCCCACAAGTTAGATTGGCACGTTATATTAGAGTAGTCATCAAAAAAATTGGTGTATGGAAGACCTAATTTATCTTTAATTAATGCTATACCAGTACTATCCGAATGCAGATTTACAATAGAATAAAAGTTGTTAAGTTTCAAAAAACTTAATGCCCAACTCATGTTATGATGTTGAGGTGTAAGCCATCCAAAATCATCTTTTAGAAGGTTTTTCCCATTTGTCCATAAAGTTTGACAGATAACCACTTTTGTATTTTTCTTTTTAATTAAGTCCATATATTGTTAAAATTATGATTCTTAAAACATGGTATTCAAATTATTTTCATTTCCTTAAAATTTAAATTGTTAATAATAAAATCTACTATCAGCTCCTATATAGCATGTTGCTCCGTTGCTCCGAAAAATTGCTCCATGCTCCTAAAAAGAACCCCTACCGGAGCAGGAAGGGGTTTTGTTTCTGCCCGTCGGAGCTACTTTACCGCTCCTTTGCTGTTCAAAAGAGGAAGCAGCCGGTAAAATAATTTTAAGTTCATTCATCCTCATTGAATGATATGCTAAAGGTAAGCACATTATTATTCCGAGAAAATACCCCAATTGGGGTATTTTATATTCTGTTTTTGTATGGTGTCCTAAGGAATTCTCTTGCGCCCATTCCATGGTCAAAGAGAGAATGACGTACTCCTAAAAACCGACAGGCTCTTTATATAAATGAAAGAAGCTAAAATACCTGACAAAGACAATCCCCTTTCCCATATTTTTCAGTATTGGTTATGAGAAATGTGCTTTTGAATCAATCGAAAACCTGCTTGAGTTTCTTCATTAAAGCCTTTGAATCACTTCCTGAACTACGGAAAATAATTTTCCCTTGAGGGTTTAGTAAGAAGGTCGTAGGAAAGGAATGTATGTTGAAATTGTCAATAATATTGAACACGCCTGTATCGGATTTGTAAATATTATGCCAATTCATTTTATACTTTTTCGTAGCTCTCTTTAGGGAGTCAAGCGATACCCTTTCGCATGCAATACTGACCATGATCAAATCTTTATACTTTTTGTGAATTTTACGCAGAGCCGGAATAGTATGGATACAGGGTTTACACCAAGTTCCCCAAAAGTCTATCAAAGTATATTTCCCTATATAATCATGGAGATTAAATTTATTTCCATTTATTGTCTCCTCTGTTATGTTCGGGGCATAAAACCCTTTTAAATATCCAACTTGTTTTGTTCGTTTTTTACCCATATAACTAATATAGACAGAATCTCCCATAGGCGTAATACTATCCACTTTGAAAATTTGATTTCCTACGTAGATTTTTTTATTTCTTGTACGGAATTTTAAACTAGAAGTGGAGGGAGGGAAAGAATCATTATTTTTAACTATGGAAAAAGAAGTTTCTTTATCATAAAAGGGGCGGGGAGTGGGCATAACAGCGGCTATCTTATAGCTTTTCTTCTTAAAATTAAATTGTCCTATTCTACACTCTGTCAAATATAAAGTAACAAAATATTTATTGGACAATGGATTCGAAAAATGGAGCCCTCCTCGGTAGAAATTAGGTTTCATATACATGACCCTGTCTATATACTCTCCTTTGTAAGGATATTTGAAATGAATAGGCACAGATTGGAAATCAGAATGGGTAGTTATGTTCTTGGTGTTAAAACTATATTTATGATCATCTGAGAAGTCATGATTATTATTGGCATCAATAATACAAATTCTTTCGTTTTTATTTTTATCTCCTATGAGAATATAAATGCTGTCTTTAATCTGAAAACGACTTCCGAAATTAATGGTAGTGATTATACTGGTGCTGTCGTTCAGCGATGATGGAATCCCTTTAAACTTCGATCTATCGCTATAAGTAATAGAAGTAAAACAAGCAGCCCCCAAATGAAAAGGAATACCTGTAGTTGTTGGTTTTAAAGAAGCCGTAATTGTTTGGTTTTGAGCCTCTGAATAAAATGGAAAGACTATAAATATCATTAAGAGAATACTGATTATTTTGCTTATCATATTGTCAAAATTTTCACACTATTTAAACCTCTCAGAAGATATCAAGCGATTTTTAAATTGCCCTCTGAAGAGCGCCATGCTATCTTCAGAAGACAATTCACTTAATCTAACCTTTTTCATCTTTCCAATAAGATTCAGAGCATAACATAAATATTTTTAATCACTATACTCGAATTTAATTTTTAGACAACACAGTTGAATGTTTTATCTTCACAACGGATAGATCTTACAACACCCCAAAAATCTGTGTTTATTTCGCAATCCCCCTCACTAGAAGAACATGAAGTATCTCCACTAGGGCATTTTACTGTACAAGTCACATCACTACCACTTCCCCCTCCAGATCCAGATCCCATTCCACCAAGTACTTTCTTCAATTCTTCTCTTGAGAGCACCTCGGCATCATTGCCAAGGTTTAATTCTTCTAATTTTAATTTTTTCATTTTGATAAAATTTAATAGATTTAAAAATAAAATGTTCCATCGTTGTTTCTAAAACGAACGATGCTGCCTCGTGTTTCCTGTCTCTTTTCGTTGTCTCGGATAACATCCATCAAAAGTCAGACAAGGAACTATTTCCGAGACAGGATAAACAGTAAATTTGTCTTTCTATAGATGAAGATCTCATTGCTCTGATATTGCTTTCAGAGAAAAGCAACCCATGAAATAATCTTACAGCCTTTTAAAAAAGGTTTTAAATTGTAAAAAGCCTATTCCATTGCCCTCGTCCTTTTTCCGAGAGAGAAAAAGCCAATGGAATACTTTGTATGATGTCTAATCTAAGCCTAAAGGTAAGACCTCTTTTTCATATAAAAAATACCCTAATTGGTGTATATTTTCTCTTCTCCTTTATGAAAATATTGCCATCATTCTTCTTCGACTTTTCCAAAGTCGGGAAAAGGGGATAGATATAAGATAGTTAAAAATATATAATATCTCCGATATCATGAATATCTGAAAACAATCCATAAGAACAGGAAAGCAGTGTTTGATTTCAGAGAAATCAAATATTTTTAAAACAGTCGATTAGTATGTCTTTGTATGGTGTCGTAAGGAATTCTCTTGCGACCGTTCCATGATCAAAGAGACAATGATGTAGCTCGTAAAGACCGACAGGCTCTTTATACGAATGAAAGGAGCTAAAATACCTGACAACGACAATCCTCTTTCCCATGTTTTTCGGTATTGGTTATGAGAAATGTACTCTCGAATCAATTGGAAACCCACTTGAGTTTCTTCATTAAAGCCTTTGAATCACTTCCTGAACTACGGAAAATAATT
>DATGTY010000306.1:0-10934 GCA_035301605.1 Chitinophagaceae bacterium
TTTTATCTTACTTTTATTTAATAAGATTTGTTCCATGGCCTCCGGAATGCCATGCCCTCGGATTCCCGGAGAGCCATAGCGTGCCATTATTCCTACTATAATCCCGCCGATAACAGGAACGAAAATGACAAATATGCCCAAAGTGTCTATTCCGGGGGCTGCAGCGTCAAAAGAGAATTTGCCATAAAAAAACAGATTGGTCACTAAATCAATCAATGCAATCATTGCTTTAGCAATAAAACCTATGACAATAGCATTAAAAATTGCCTGTATGCTTAATAGAAATACTCGCTTGTATAAGTATTTTCTACTGGGAGAGGGTTTTATGCCTTTGGGGTAAGAGGGGTATTTTGTGGTTGATTCTATGGGAATGGCTTCAGAGGGTGATAGCCGATTCCCTTTTTTAGATTTATCGTATTTGTTAAATTTTTTCTCCATTTTCCCCCTTTATGGTTTAGGATACTCTAATGTCTTAATCTGCATCCGGTGAAGAATGACATTTTTCTTCTTTCATTTTCAAGATTTGATAGTAAGAAAATTTCCTGTCGTTTTTTACATGTCCTTTGAGTATTGAATAGGCTACTGCAATCAAGAGTACACAGATCATAATAATTGTTAACTCTGCATGCGTGACAATACCTTTTCTTTTATACCCCATGGCAAAGAAAAATAATATAATAGGTAAGCTATAAATCAACCCTTTGGGAAGGTACTTTTTTAACATATTCCCAAAGTTTTTTTCTTTGTATCCTTCTTTCTCCCAATACTCAATGAAGTCTTTCTCTTCTGTTGTCAAGGTGTCATTCATTTTCTTCCTCTTTAATTTACCCAAAATTACGAATTATTGGGTATATATGAAGTAATCATATCGAAATAATTTCTTATTGTTTCTTCTTTTTTTATCGGGAAACCTTTAAATCCCAGTGGATAGGCGTTTTATTTTGTTGTTCTAATAATTTATTTGTCTTGGAGAAGTGCTGACAGCCAAAAAAACCTTTATGAGCAGAAAAAGGGGAGGGGTGAGGGGCTTCTAGCACAAAGTGTTTATTCAGGTTAATCAAGGCTTTTTTATTTTGGGCAAATCGTCCCCATAACAAAAAAATAACTCCTTCTTTTTGGTCTGATATTTTTTGAATGACTGCATTTGTAAATTCTTCCCACCCTATTTTACTATGAGAGGCCGGTTGATGTGCAATGACGGTGAGCATGGCATTAAGTAATAATACGCCCTGTTGTCCCCATGGGGTGAGATCTCCTGATTTTGGTGGTGTAAGCCCAAGATCAGATTCCATTTCTTTGTAAATGTTTTTTAAAGAAGGGGGTAAAGGAATACCTTCATTTACTGAAAAACATAATCCATTGGCTTGTCTTTGTCCGTGATAAGGATCTTGTCCCAGAATGACACATTTTACATTTTCAAAAGGCGTAAGATTGAAAGTATTAAAAATAAACTTTCCCGGAGGATAGATGCTTTTGCCATGCCGAATGTCTTTTTTGATATGTTCTGTGATATTTTTAAAATAGGGTTTGTTAAATTCATCTTGAAGCACATTCTGCCAACTTTGGTCTATTTTTACATCCATGGAATAAATTTTGTTGAATTTTGTGCCAAATTATATAAATAAATTTTACTTTTGCAATCCATTTGAAATAAATGGTCCGGTAGCTCAGCTGGATACCTGCCTGCCGGCAGGCAGGGAGCAACAGTCAATTAAACTGAATGAGTAAAGTTCTTCAAGAAAAGGGAAAACCGTATTTTGTTTACGTGTTGAGAAGTGAGAATTATAATCGCTTTTATACGGGGATGACAGATAATGTTGCAAGGCGTATAAAGGAACATAATTCAGGAAAGACAAAATCGACAAAAGGATATCGTCCATGGAAGTTGTTTTTTTATGAGAAGTATTCTTCACGAAAAGAAGCAAGGGAAAGAGAGAAATATTTGAAAAGTGGAGTAGGAAGAGAATTTATTAAAGAAAAATGGTCCGGTAGCTCAGCTGGATAGAGCAACAGTCTTCTAAACTGTAGGTCATGCGTTCGAATCGCATCCGGATCACATTTGTATTATCTAAGTTGTTAATAGTCAACTAATTAAAATTATTGCGGTACACTGTGTGGTACAAGGAAGAAAATTAGATAAACTAAAATCCCTCATTTTTCTATCTATGGAACAAAAAAAGAACAACAATTAAAGCTGTCGCTCTTTTAATGGATAACCCATTTACATTTTTGGAACTTCGTCTTTTGACCAGTGTTTCTGAAATTCTGCTTTAGTTGGATTTTCTTTTATTGAAAAAAGCTCATTTAAAGGATTGTTATAAGAAAGGCTTCATGCAGTTCAATGCAGATGGGGAAATGTACATGGAAATGAGAATAATGGAAAATGGGGATTGCAAGACAGATTCGAAAACAGCTCCATATCATGTAACTACGGATGTAGCGTTTATCGTTGTAGAACCAGTAGGACAAAGGCCGGTAGTAATGAAAATTGCCCAACTCAAAGAAGCGCTTTTGGTATTGGAAATGGGCAGAGGGTTGGTTACTTTTAAAAAGGCATTATACCTATTTAGTCCATAATTGATTAGACTCATTTATATTTAAAAATGGTATAATTTAAGCATTGTACTTTATCCGCTCGATCAAATCATCCACTTTTATGTTTGCAATGCCCGAGGCTATATCAGACATAGCATAAGGAATGATCAGCATATCATGGTGTATCATTGCACCACAGGAATACACTACATTGGGAACATACCCTTCCCGTTCCTCTTTTTTGGGTGAAATAAGAGGTTCTCGAAGACGTCCGATGATTTTCTCGGGATTTTCGAGCTCAAGCAATATGGCACCAATAGCATACTGCCGCAATGGCCCTACACCATGAGTTAATACCAGCCATCCTTCGCTTGTCTCAATAGGAGAACCACAGTTGCCAATCTGAATAAATTCCCAGGGATAAGTCGGTTCCTGAATAATACGAGCCTCTTCCCAAAAATGCAGATTGTCGGAAAACATTATGTAGTTGTTTTCGCCATCCTGTCGCGATAACATGGCGTATTGGCCATTTATTTTACGGGGAAAAAGAGCCATCCCTTTGTTCTGTACAGCTTTACCATTCAAAGTAGCGATATCGAAACTGATAAAATCTTTGGTTGTTAATAGCTGGGGAAGAATAGATCTTCCATTATATGCAGTATAAGTAGCGTAATAAGTAATCGCTCCGTCATCATCCACAAACTTGACGAACCGGGCATCTTCGATACCCCTGCTTTCATTTTCCGATACAGGAAATATCACACGTTCGGACAATTGGATTTCGCTATTGAATTTTATAAAGTAATTGGAATGTGCCAGCCAAAGTATGTTCTTTATCGCTTCGTCCTTATTTTCATCATGCAACCTCGGATACTTTTCATCTATGATAGACCTTAACTCCTCAAAAGTGAATGATTCGGGTGTGGTTTCAAAAATACGGGCACTTGTGTCGTTCCAGGCATCCATGTCTTTTAATTTGTGCTTGAATAAATGCCGATCATAATGCCGATCATGAAGGATCTTTGGTGTTTCAAGATATTTGGAAATCGGATCAAAAACGAGTGTACTGTTTTTGTCAATTATCCCACTCCGAAAGACAATGGATGAGATATGACCTTCCCCGGTGGCTCGGAAACTCATGATAAATCGCAGGCTGCCCGGTTTAACATCTTCTTGGTCAGGATGAGGGATTATGGAAGGATTAAAGATTGCAGCAGATTCAATGGAATACTCCATGGTGAAATAGGCACCGATAAGAAGTTTCTTAGTCAGATCAAGCTCTTTTTTATCAGGAACCTGCTCTGAAACCATATCGAAATGCCTTAACAGCATCTTCTCGAAATTTTTATGTCTGTCAGAAAAGCTTAAGCTGACTTTAGAATATAAACCGGCAGCCTCACTTTTATTCAAACGCAATACTCTGTTTGCAATTTGGGAAACTCGATTGAGCCTTCCCGGAATATTTGGACGTGTTATTACCCGGGAGATATTACGCTCTATTTTTGCTCTTTTCCTTCTAATATGCAATTTTTTGGCAACTTGATTTTCCATTTTCCGGCTATTTTAATGTTATTATACCAATTAAACTTTAATTTGACTATGAAATATTGGTATAATACCGAGAGACTTATTATAATTTCATAGCTTTTAAAAGACATTTTATAGTCGATTCGGTATTATTTCCGCTCTTTAGATGAGCGCAAGTTATTCATTCTCTTCCAGGATTCTGGTATATACCTCCAGATATCCCTCAATCATTTTTTCTCTGCTGAATTTTAATTCTGCCCGTTTCCTGCAATCATTTCTGTCGATGGATTTGATATGGTTTACCTCTTTTGTCGCTTCGTCTATAGTATGCACAAGAAAACCGGTCTTCTTATCTTCTATTAATTCCGGCATGGAACCCCGGTTGAATGCTATAACGGGTGTCCCGCAAAACATGGCTTCGGCAACACTCAGTCCAAACGGCTCTTCAAAACTGATGGGATGCAGCAATGCGAAGGCATTCCCGAGAAGTCGGTCTCTTTCTGCAGGTCCGGAATTTCCGACATATACAATATCTTCGTCGTTAAGAAATGGTTTTACTTTGGTTTCAAAATATGCTGCATCTTGCACCAATCCTGAAATAATGAGTTTTCTTCCGGATTTTTTGGCAATTTGTATGGATTCGTAAGTTCCCTTCTCAGGGTGAATCCGTCCGAAAAACAACAGATAATCTTTTGGAGTGGGTTGGAAAGTAAAGTCTTCACTATTGATGCCATTGTAAACCGTGGCTATGTAGTCCAGTTCCGGAATCCGGTCTGAATCACTGATGGATACATAGAAGTTATCAGGGTTATACCTTTTGTAAACCGGGACAATTTTTGGTGAGGAAAAACCATGGATGGTTGTGACCATCGGGGTGGTGATGAGTCGTGAATAACTAAGTGGAAGAAAGTCAAAATTATTATGAATCAGATCAAATTCACCGGATCGCTCCATCAAGTGACTAATGTGCAGGCACTCCCATGCTTTGGGATCAATATCCGGATTTTCAGCATAAGCTGTTTCGGAAATATATTGTAATTTCCCTTTCGTTTTGGAATTTCCTGTGGCAAATAAGGTAACGTCAATGCCCTGTTCTACAAGTCCTTCAGCAATATTTGATGCAATCTGTTCCCAGGGACCGTATTTCAAGGGAGGGGTTCGCCACGCAATGGGAGAAAGGATAGCTATTTTCATTTTCACAAGGGTTTTCGTGGGTTATTCAAACAATGGTCAACGAGGTCATTTAATACTGCAGTTCCAACGCACATGACTTTGTCGGCTCCGCCCCAGTATATTTTTACAGTTCCATCGGGTTCGGGAACGGCACCGCAACTAAAGACAACATTGTGCACATATCCGGTCATTTCATAAACTTCTTCGGGTTGTAATATCCATTCATCACCTACAGCAATAATTTTTGACGGATCTTTCAGGTCATGCAGCGCCACCCCAAGTCTGTACACACTTCCGTCCATGGTGGGGAATACGCCGTGATAGATATTCAGCCAGCCGCGTGATGTTTTTATGGGTGGAGTTCCGGGGCCTATTTTCATTTCATCCCAATGGTATTGTACCGGTTTCATAATAATCTTTGATTCCCCCCAAAATCTTAAATCCGGGGAATAAGAAATCCAAACAGACCATGGTGATATTTCGGAATGGGGACGGTCTAAACGTGCATACAGACCATCAAACTTTTCCGGAAAAATAACTACATTACGGTAATCAGCTTCAGTAATCAGAGAAAAGCGTTCGATGGACTTAAAATCTTTTGTTTTAGCAAGCCCTATCCGCACGCCATGCCGGGAATAAGCGCTATAGGTAATCAGATATCCTCCCTCTAAAAAAATGATTCGAGGATCTTCGATCCCGTATTCTTCATATATTTTGAACACGCCTTCATTAGCCGGCACCATAAATGGTTTGGGATCTACTGTGAAATTGTAACCATCCGTACTTTCGGCTTTGCCCAGGATACTGCGTCCATTCAGTTTGTGTGACCTGAAGATCATCATGTAGGTGCCATTGTACTTTACAATACCTGCATTATGAATGGTTGCTACGGGATAGGGAACCTGATCTTTCGTCAGGATTGGATTGTTCAAAAATCTTTTGACAAGCATGAGTTATTTTATTTTTTCAGATTCTTCAAAAGCCTGTAACACCGTCACATGAGAAATCAAGTATGCCAAGGTACTTTCTGCGCCCTGATTCCTGTTAACGCCGTGTGAATCTATGCCATCACAACAACCTTTGGTTTCGAAATCAAATAAACTCATTCCAATATCATTTTCGCCGAGAAACCACATGAAGCAAGTAAATAGTTTGTCTAGGTATTCATTATTATGGGTCAGAAGGAAAGCCTGATGAAACATCAGCACCATAGCAAGGGCATCTATCGGTTGCTGAGCAAATAGGGAGCGTTCTTCCCCTTTTTTGTACCATTTTTCATTGCCTATGATGGACAGATAACCCGAACTCAGGGTTTTTTCCGTCAGGAAGTTCATGGATGCCATCGCTACTTCTTTTGTTTCGGCATCCTCAAGGATTTCTGCCGAATGTAAAAGTGCCAGTGGCAGCATACCATTATCATAGGTTAGCGACGATTCAAACCATTTCCATTCAGGATCACTGTTTTCATCATAATGCTCAATGAGTTTTGCTGTCAGACTTCTTAAAATTTCGGTTAATAAATGGTCGTCGGAGTGGGTACGCAGATAATAACTGATACCTACAATGACATTGGCAATCGCTCTGATGGATTGCAGTTTTTCAAAATTTGGAACGGCATGAAAGAAAATTTCCTTTCCTGCTTGATAATAAGCATCGTTAGGCGGGTAGGCCAGCAAATAACCAAGTCCCCAAATGGTTCTGCCGAATGAATCTTCCGAGCCTTTTTTATCCAGAAACGCCCTGCTGAAGCTGAGAAAATTTCTAAAGGATCCGTCCTTATTTTGCATATAATAAATATAACTCAGGTAGATGGGGGCCATCTTTAGAGCCACGTTGCTTTTGCTTTCCCGATATACCATGAGTACCATAAGTAATGCCCTGGCATTGTCATCAAGACAATATCCTTCTTTCAGGTTTGGGATGCCAAATTTTGCATGCTGGATTATTCCTGTATCATCCGTTAAGCGCAGGATATGATCCAATGAGAAAGGAGGCAACATAAGGGGATCTATGATGTTTCTTTGTTCTCTTGATATGGTTGGCATTTCATTGATAATGTCCTTAGCTAATGAAACATATTTTCCACCCGATATGGGCCAGGTAGTGGTTCTCCCGTAATCGTAAGCTTTATTGCGTAGTTCTTCCAGGGTGTCGGGGTGGTCTAATAACTCTAAAAAGATTTCGGAAAGTCGCTGTACCTCCTTAAACCCAAAAAGCCGTCCCCTGCCTTGAGCTAATAATTCTGTGGCGTGCCAATAGGGAGTGGAAACAACGGCTGAGCCTACGCCCACTGCATACGATAGCGTACCACTGGTAATCTGAGCTTCGTTCAAATAGGGGGTAACATAAATATCAGATGCAGATAAATATTTAAATAATCGTTCTTGATTGACAAATTCATTAATAAAAACAACATGATTCTGGAGACTCAGGTCTTTGACCAGCTTATGAAGGTAAACCCTGTATTCTTCCCCCATATCTCTTAATACATTAGGGTGAGTTTCCCCTACGACCATGTATAATACCTCAGGATGTTTTTTGACGACTTTTGGCAAAGCTTCTATGGCGGTCTCGATTCCTTTACTTCGTCCGACAAATCCAAACGTCAGTATTACTTTTCTGTTTTCGAGGTGGAGTTCCTGTTTCGACAAATCTTGGTTAAACCGAATGTCGGGCACTCCGTGTTCAATACGAACAATTTTATCTTCATCAATTTGGTATATATTCACGAGGAAGTCAACAGCTATATGACTCATCACCACAATTTTATGCGCTATCCTGCCTATTTGTTGCAGAACTGCTTTTTCATTGTAGGAAGGCTCTTTCAGTATGGTATGAAGGGTTACAATCAGCGGGATTTCAAGCCGGCGGAGTAAAGGAAGGAGATAAATTCCATTTTGTCCTCCAAATATTCCAAATTCATGTTGAAGAATACAGATATTGGCATCGCTGTGATTGATAAATCTTGCGGCTTCTAAGTAATCGCGCCGATGTTCCTGACGGATGGTTTGTTTTACCTCCGGTGGATAATTATAGGTCTTTTCGAAATCATTTATAGCTACAACAAACCCTTCTACAAGATTGCTTCTGACCTTTAAACCAGCCTGCACCGTCTGAGAAGTATGGGTCATAGATTCATAGAGATCACTGGTAAAGCTGCCAATACCACATTCCCTGGGGGGATAAGTTCCTATATATGCAATTTTCATGTGTATTTATTCATTTCGTTTAACGTTCGTTCGAAAGGATCTATTCTGAGAGAAAAAAGAAGAAGCCTTTCTAAGTGGATGAGCCGTCTGATGTGAAAGAAGAATTTCACATCTTTAAGCTAAGTAAATATACGAAATATTGCGTTACCCCACGAAAAAGAATTTGATCTGGAAATTCAATGAGTTCTTTTGAAGTAGGGAATTTAAATTTTAGTTGTTCAACCCTTTATTTCTCTTCTGTCCATTTAATCGTAGCTTTGAAAAGAAAGCGAATTCATTATAATTATGTCCATAGAAGAAACTGAGCATAAAACTGCTCCATTTACCAATACCCTCATTCATGAATCTAGTCCTTATTTACTGCAGCATGCCCATAATCCGGTACATTGGTATCCGTGGGGGGAAGAGGCGTTGGGAAAAGCGAAAAGGGAAGATAAACCTTTGATTATCAGTATTGGATATGCGGCTTGTCATTGGTGTCATGTGATGGAAAAAGAATGTTATGCCGATACTGAAGTAGCGGAATATATGAATGAACATTTTGTAGCTATCAAAATAGACCGGGAAGAACGACCGGATATTGATCAGATTTATATGAATGCCTCGATGTTGCTGAATGGGAATGGCGGTTGGCCATTAAATGCTTTTGCTTTGCCCAATGGAAAACCTTTTTATGTGGTAACTTATCTGCCCAGGGAACAGTGGTTGAGTCTGTTGAAACAAATCGTAGAAATAGCAGCGACTCAAGGGAAGGAAATGGAGGAACAAGCGGAAGTAGTCACTCGAGAAGTTGCTGAACATCAACTGATTAAAACACCAAGAGATAAGGATAGAGACGAGCTGAAGGATCTATACGATAGTCTGTTCAAGAAGACGTCGAAGATGATTGATTGGAAGAAAGGCGGTTTTGATAAGACGCCGAAATTTCCGTTGCCTGTCGCCTGGGACTGGATGTTACAGGAGTTTTATGTAAATGAAAATAAAGAAGCCTGGGAAGCGGTTGCTTTAACATTGAAAGAGATGGCAAGAGGTGGAATTTATGACCAAATTGGAGGAGGTTTTGCCCGATATTCTACTGATAGTCATTGGCTGGTTCCTCACTTTGAGAAAATGCTTTATGATAATGGTCAGTTGATAAGTTTGTTTGCAAAGGCTTATAAAATATCAAATTCGTTGGAATTTAAATCCGTTATTGAAGATACGTTAGCTTTTGTGGAAAGAGAATTGATGGATGAGGAGGGGGGATTCTACTCTTCTATTAATGCGGATAGTGAAGGAGAAGAAGGATTGTTTTATGTTTGGGATGAAAAAGAAATGGAAAATATTTTATCTCAGGAGGAGGGGCAATATATTATTGATTATTTTGGTATTCAATCCAATGGGAATTGGGAATTTGGTAAGAATATTCTTGCTCGAAGCACGGGAGATATTCAGTTTCTCGAAAGGCATGGCTTGACTTGGGAAGAATGGTCGAAAATAAAGCGTAATGCTAAACGGAAGTTATTGCGTATAAGAGAAAAGCGTATTCGACCGACTACGGATACTAAAGTTCTACTTTCCTGGAATGCACTTATGTTAAAAGGACTTGTAGATGCTTATATTGCACTGGATAAAGATTCTTATCTTCAAACAGCTATAAAAAATGCTTCTTTTATTGTTCGGGAAATGATGGATGATGATGGACATGTGTGGCGAAATTATATGCATGAAAAAGCTGCTATTGATGGAATGTTAGAAGATTATGCACTCTTTTCTGATGCTTGTATTTCTCTTTATCAAGCTACTTTAGATAAGCATTGGTTGGATGTGGCTCAAAAGTTAGTGGATTATGTTTTTGTTCATTTTGAGGATGAAGAGAATCCTCTTTTTTATTATACCTCAAACCATGCAGAACAGCTTGTCGCACGTAAAAAAGAAGTTGAAGATAATGTGATTCCCGCTTCTAATTCGGTGATGGCTAATGTGCTTTTTGATTTAGGTCATTATCTGGATAAGGAGACCTATATTCAAAGGGCAAAGGATATGTTGCTGTCTGTAGTGGATGAAATTTCATCTGCGGTTCCTTATTTCGCAAATTGGGTAAAGTTATTAGGAAAAGTGAGTTACGGCGTCTCTGAAATAGCTATTGTGGGAGAAGATTATTTACGTAAGAACAGAGAGATACGGCAAAGATTTTTACCAATGTCGTTATTCCTAGGGGGAATAGAAGAAAATCTCCCGTTGTTAGATCATAAAATGGTTTCCGGAGAAACATTCATATATGTTTGTGAAGATAAAGTTTGTAAGCAGCCGGTAATGGAGTCTTATGAAGCTTGGAAACTTATATCTAAATCTTAAATAAAAAAGCCGCATACTTAAGAGTAGGCGGCTTTTCTTCAAGTTATAAGGCACTATCGGTCAATAGAACCCAATACCTTTTTAGAAAAAGCATTGGCGGCATCTATAGAAGAAAGGTTTTCCTTCTCCATTAATTCGTGTACTTCAATAGCG